>NZ_PDYX01000023.1:0-42639 GCF_002743265.1 Sporosarcina sp. P29
CGAATACACGCACACATTGAGCACTTTACACGCAACTATGAGCGAATACACGCACACATTGAGCACTTTACACGCAACTATGAGCGAATACACGCACACATTGAGCACTTTACACGCAACTATGAGCGAATACGCGCACACATTGAGCACTTTACGACAACAATAGAGCAAACTCCACTAAAAAGTTAACATTAATCCCTCTATATTTGCTAAACTACGCGCTAAATTAATAAAAATACCCGTCTGGCACGACTGCACCTGACGGGTATCTGGCTTTTATTACTCTTGTTCTTCTGACTTGATGCCGTATTTTTTGTTGAAACGGTCAACTCGTCCATCTGCAGTAGCAAACTTCTGACGGCCAGTATAGAATGGGTGACATTCTGAGCATACTTCCACTCGAATATCTTCTTTTACAGAACCTGTTTCAAATGTATTGCCACATGAGCAAGTTACTTTTGCAAGTTTGTAATTGGGATGAATTCCTGCTTTCATCGATATCTCTCCTTTCGCCCTGAACCATCTGGAACAGAGTGTGAAATTATGGATGTTTTATTGACCAGTTGTCAATAAAACGATCGATGCCGTACACGACCCGTGTTTGTCAGCCGTATATGCGGTGTACAGAAAAACTGTACTTGATTAGTATAGCAAAATTCGATACGTTGTGCAACTGTTTGATTTGGGTATTTAATGGGCATAGGCGGACTTAGTTAGGGCTTGGATTTCCGCTGCAGCCGAGGGGACGCTTTCCGGAGGGCCACTTGTTGAGCCAACCAGGTCGCGAGGCTCCCTTTTGGTTGTCTCAACGTTCGGGCTGATCCTCCCGGAGTCGCCCCTCGGCTTCCGCTGCAATCTTACTTTTTAAGTACGTACATCACTTTTTTATGTTGGGTTAAGTGCAAAAAGCTAAACCCAAAAACATAATTAATCAAATAAGGCCTTTACCTTTTTTAGCCTTCATTTCCTCGTTCAGTTTGTCGAAGAATTCTGCATTGTTTTCGGATTGGCTTAGTTTTTTCATGAAGCGTTCGGTGAAGTCGTGGGAGTCTGAAAATGTCTTTCTGATAGCCCATAGTTTTTCCAAGTTGTCTTTGGGAATGAGTAGTTCTTCTTTTCGTGTGCCGGAGCGACGGATATCGAGTGCAGGGAAGATTCTGCGTTCGGCTAGGTTGCGGTCTAGGTGGAGTTCCATGTTGCCGGTTCCTTTGAATTCTTCGTAGATAACTTCGTCCATGCGTGAGCCGGTTTCGATTAGGGCTGTGGCAAGGATAGTTAAGCTTCCGCCTTCTTCAATGTTACGTGCAGCACCGAAAAATCTTTTTGGTCGGTGGAAAGCCGCTGGGTCAATTCCTCCGGATAGTGTTCGTCCACTCGGTGGAATGACTAGGTTGAATGCGCGCGCTAGTCGTGTGATGGAGTCCATCAGGATGATGACGTCGCGTTTACTTTCGACGAGACGCATTGCGCGTTCGAGTACGAGCTCTGCCACCTTCACATGGTTTTGCGGTACTTCATCAAATGTCGAACTGACTACGTCTGCTTTGACAGAACGTTCGATGTCCGTTACTTCTTCTGGACGTTCATCGATCAATAGGACAATAAGTTCCGCGTCGGGATGGTTTGTTGTGATCGAGTTGGCAATTTCTTTCAACAATGTCGTTTTTCCGGCTTTCGGAGGAGCGACAATTAATCCACGTTGACCAAATCCGACAGGTGAAACGAGGTCCATAATCCGTGTAGACACATTACTTTTTGATGTTTCTAAATTAATTTGACGATCCGGGTACAAAGGTGTCAATGCCGGGAAATGAACACGTTCGCGTGCGACTTCCGGATTTTGCCCGTTGACTGCTTCTACTTGTAATAAACCATAGAAACGTTCGTTTTCTTTTGGTGGACGAACTTTCCCTGTTACTTTGTCGCCGTTACGCAAATCGAAGCGACGAATTTGAGATGCCGAGATGTAAATATCCTCTGAACTGGATGAGTAATTAATCGGACGTAGGAATCCGTATCCTTCAGATTGAATAATTTCGAGGACGCCTTCCATGAAGAAGAAGCCTTCTTGTTCTGCGCGGGATTTCAATATAGCGAAGACCAATTCTTTCTTTGTTAGTTTGCTATAGTTGGTAATTTTGAACTGCTTTGCTAGAGAGTATAGCTCTTTCAGCGTCATATTCTCAAGGTCCGCGAGGGTAATCATTGTCATCTATGCGTACACCACTCTTCATTTATTGTATGGAAAATTCGGCACAGTAAATAGAAAGGAGAGTACGTGATGTACTTCCTTTCTTTTAGTAGCCGGACATTATGGATCTAGATAGTTTTTTAGGAAATAGAGACCCGGCTGTGACACCGGGTGTTGAGGGAGTTAGTCTTGCATTACGAGAAGAGGTTTTTTCTTCATGCTGTGGCGACCTTCTACGAAACGAATAGTTCCTGATTTCGAGCGCATAACGATCGACTGAGTTCGGCAGTATGAACCTTTAAACTGCACGCCATCCATTAATTCGCCGTCTGTTACGCCTGTTGCTGCGAAAATACAGTCGTCTCCTTTTACCAAATCGTCCATCATTAGAACTTTGTTTACGTCAATACCCATCTTGATGCAACGTTCTCTCTCTTCATCATTTGAAGGAACGAGACGTCCTTGGATTTCTCCGCCTAGACATTTCAATCCGACTGCTGCGATTACGCCTTCAGGAGCACCGCCTCTGCCGAATAAAATATCTACACCTGTGTCATCGAAAGCAGTGTTAATAGCTGCTGCTACATCGCCATCTTCGATCAATTTGATACGTGCGCCCGCTTCACGAATTTCTTCGATGATGTCTGCGTGACGTTCACGGTTCAAAACAGATGCAACCAAGTCAGATACTGATTTATTCTTCGCTTTTGCTACAGCCTTCAAGTTATCTGTAACGCTTGCGTCGATATCAATTTTACCAACTGCTTCAGGTCCGACTGCAATTTTGTCCATGTACATATCCGGTGCGTTTAGCAAGTTGCCTTTATCTGCAACCGCAAGAACAGCTAGTGCGTTCCATCCACCTGCTGCTACGATATTCGTACCTTCAACTGGATCAACAGCGATATCTACAGCGGGTCCGTGACCTGTTCCAAGCTCTTCGCCAATATATAGCATAGGTGCTTCGTCCATTTCACCTTCACCAATTACGACTACACCTTCCATAGGAATTGTGTCGAATACTGTACGCATTGCTTCTGTTGCCGCGTCGTCTGCTTCGTTCTTCAAACCGCGTCCCATCCAGCGAGCTGCCGCTACGGCTGCTGCCTCTGTTACACGCACTAATTCCATTGATAAACTACGTTCCATAATGTTTTGTTCCTCCTGTTTGCGGTAAGGCGCGTATTGCGTATTACCTTTCATTTGCCTACGTCCGCATCCATCGGCTACTTTCTACGAAATGGATGTGTCGTTTGAGTCTATTATACACGTTTTGGCAATTAGCGTCACTCAGAAATTGAAGACGGAGTGAGTACTTTTACTTTACTAATATCGGCACCGAGGTTTTGCAGCTTGTTAATGATATCGCCATAGCCGCGTTCAATATGTTCAATTTCATGAATTTCAGTTTCTCCGGTTGCTAATAATCCTGCAATTAATAACGCGGCACCTGCACGTAAATCTGTTGCTTCAACCGTTGCAGCTTGCAATTCTGTTGGTCCTGTTATGATAGCTGAACGACCTTCAACTCTACCGTCCGCATTCATTCGACGAAGCTCATCGATTTGTTTAAAGCGTGCTGGATAGATCGTGTCTGTCAGAATAGATGAGCCCTCCGCCTGTGTCGATAAAACACCAAACGGCTGCTGCAAGTCTGTTGGGAATCCTGGATATACGAGAGTTTTCACATCAACTGCATGAAGTTTTTCCGTTTTCGGAATAAAAATCTGTTCTTCACCGACTTCTACTTTCACGCCCATTTCGCGAAGCTTCGCTGTGACAGCTTCAACGTGCAACGGAATGACATTATCGATTGTGACACCATCGCCAATTGCAGCTGCCATAATCATATGTGTACCTGTTTCAATACGGTCTGGAATAATTGTGTGTTTCGTACCGTGCAATGTTTCTACACCTTCAATACGAATAACGTTCGTTCCTGCACCTTTAATATTCGCGCCCATATTGGAAAGCAAAGTCGCGACATCAATAATTTCAGGTTCTTTCGCAGCGTTCTCAATAATCGTTTTACCTTTTGCTTTAACAGCAGCAAGCATGATATTGATTGTAGCTCCAACGCTGACGACGTCTAAATAAATTTTCGCGCCATACAGTTCATCTGCACGCAAATAAATAGCGCCGTGTTCGTTTTCAACTTTGGCACCCAGTGCTTCAAAGCCTTTTATATGTTGATCAATCGGGCGTGGACCCAAGTGACAACCTCCAGGTAATCCGATGACTGCGTGCTTGAACTTGCCAAGCATCGCCCCCATCATATAGTAGGATGCACGAAGTTTTTTGACGTTCCCGTTAGGCAATGGCATAGAAATGATTTCAGTTGGATCGATGATCATCGTGCCATCTTTCATTTCCACTTTGCCGCCGATTTCTTCGACGAGCGCCTGCAATGTATAGACATCTGAAATTTCGGGAAGACCTGCAATTGTAACAGGTGAGTCAGCTAGGATAGCGGCAGGAATAAGAGCCACTGCACTGTTCTTCGCTCCACTCACTCTGATCGTTCCTTGCAGTCGCTTTCCGCCTTTGATTTTATAAACGTCCATTTCAAGCTCCTTTTGTTCTATCACTTATTCGTTCTAGTTTCCCAGTCTTTCAAAAACTGATCGATTCCTTTAGTTGTCAATGGGTGTGCAAACAGACTCTGAAGTACGTTGAATGGAGTTGTCGCAATATGTGCTCCTGCAAGTGCTGCAGCTGTAATATGCTGTGGGTGTCTGATGGAAGCTGCGATGATTTGTGTATCCAAGTCGTGAATTGTGAAGATATCTGAAATCGTTTCGATTAATTCAACACCATTTTGGCCAATGTCATCCAAACGTCCGATGAATGGTGAAACGTATGTCGCGCCTGCACGTGCTGCAAGCAATGCTTGATTAGCACTGAAAACGAGAGTGACGTTTGTTTTGATTCCTTCTGCTGAAAATACTGAACAAGCTTTCAAGCCTTCAGGTGTCATTGGTAGTTTCACCGTAATGTTTTCTGCAAGTGCTGCAAGTTTACGTCCTTCTTCAATCATACCTTCTGCATCCAGAGCGATAACTTCCGCACTGACAGAACCAGGTACGAGTGCCGTAATTTCTTTCAAGCGGTCATGGAATGAAATGTTTTCTTTCGCGACAAGCGATGGGTTGGTTGTAACACCAGAAATAATCCCCCAGCTATGCGCTTCTTTAATTTCCTCAAAATTGGCTGTATCTATAAAAAACTTCACGTATGTTGTCCCCCTAGTTGTATTTATTCATTTAGCTAAAAAGCAAAAGAAGGAGACATATTGCGCTCCCCCTTTGTTCTATCGAAATTCTGTAATTACGCTTGCTTTGAACTGCCGAACTCACGCATTTTATCGATCACTGTTGCTTTGATCGCTTCGCGCATTGGTCCAAGGAATTTACGTGGATCATACACTTCGGAATCTTCGTTCAAGATTTCGCGTACAGCTTTTGTACCTTGAATTTGATTTTCTGTGTTGACGTTAATTTTAGACGTACCAAGTGAAATAGCACGCTTTATATCCTTCGTCGGAATGCCTGTACCGCCGTGCAACACGAGTGGAATATCTCCTTGTTTTGAAATTTCTTCCATTTCTTCAAACCCAAGATTCGGTTCGCCTTTATACGGGCCGTGTACAGAACCAAGTGCAGGTGCTAGACAATCGATACCTGTCTTTTCTACAAGCTCTCTACATTCAGCCGGATCTGCATAAATAACACCGTCTGCGATGATGTCGTCTTCCTGACCGCCTACTACGCCAAGTTCAGCTTCTACTGATACATTATGTAGCTTTGCGTAATCTACCACTTTTTTCGTGATTTCAATGTTTTCTTCAAGTGGCTTAGAAGATGCATCGATCATAACAGAAGTGAAGCCTGCTTCGATCGCTTCTTTACACTTCTCAAAGCTTGAGCCGTGATCTAAATGAATCGCTACTGGCACCGTCGTACCGAAGTCTTCCATTAATCCTTTGACCATCATAACGACTGTTTTAAATCCGCCCATATAACGTGCAGCGCCTTCTGAAACACCTAAAATAACAGGTGATTTCTCTTCTTCAGCAGCTTGTAAGATCGCTTGCGTATATTCCAAGTTATTCAGGTTGAATTGACCAATTGCATATCCTTGCTCTTTACCTTGAATCATCATTTCCTTCATCGAGACCAGTGGCATATAAAATTCCTCCTTGAGTTTCCCACGAATTTTTATGTGTTTTTATTATATTAATTTCTACCACTAGCATATCAAATTCATGCGCTGATTACTACTATCAGACGTCCAGTAGCTCTAACCTTCTTAATACACTATCACGCACTTCGAATATATCAAACGGCTTGGTGAAGTGCTGATCGATACCTAGTTTATCGGCATCATTGAGCAATTCTATTTCACTGTACGCCGTCATCATCATAACAATTGCTTCAGGTGAGATGGTTCGGATTTCTCTTAGCACTTCGACGCCATTCATGCCCGGCATCTTCATATCAAGTAAAACACAGTCCGGATTCTGTTTTCGAACTATTTCTAACGCTTCTTTTCCATTTGATGCAAGCGCTATCATTATTCCGGTTGGTTTGAAGATTTCCTCCAGTAATAACCGTATCCCTGGCTGGTCATCTACAATTAATAAATGCTTCATCCTCATATCCCCCATCACCTATTTTTTCCATGTTTGAATTTATTCCTTCATTATAACCCGACTATTATTATACGTATATAGTAAAATTGAATTTTCAGAAAAATTATGTGTACTTCTATTTCTCTATTCTATCTGTATATATACTGTTATTCTAGAAAATTCAAACAACTCCTCTTTTTTTCGCCAACTATTTTGCACTTCTTTCTTTTCTGACCTATACTGAGCTTTTGGAGGGATTTTCGTGAAAATGTTGACTACACAAATTAGAGGTCTTCTGGAGAGAATTGCAGAAGGTCAAGAAGAATCGATGGAAGAAACTGCTCGTTTATTGGCGCAAGCTTTAGTAGGCGAAGGACGAATTATCTTGGCAGCTTTTGATGAATTGGAAGCTGTTACTGCGACTGCACTGGATGGTGTCGAACCGTTAGATGGTGCGATTCGCTACACAAAAGAGTTGGAATTGACGACTGCGGATCGCGTCTGGTTGCTTGTGCGAAAGGCAGATCATCCCGTTGCACTTGAGCTAGCACGCGAGCTCGCTGATCAGTTCATCCCGTTTGCTGTGACGGCTGCGGATAAGGAAGATGACCACAATGAACTCGCAGCTCTTGCGTATACGTATATTTCGACAGGTTTGAAAAAGGGGCTAATTCCGGGTCCTACTGGCGAAAGAATCGTCCAGCCCCATGCGCTTGCTGCGTTGTTTATATACGAGGCAGTGAAGCTGTCGATTGATGATATGTTGGCGGATGAGGATGACGAACTGTAAGCTGGCAATGGTGTTGGGGTGAGGGATTTGCGCTCTAGGCGGACGCGTTCGGGAGGGTGGGCGGTGAACCACACCCCTTCGCTTCGCTCGCTGGGTGTTTCACCTGTCCCACTGATCCTCCCCGAGTCGCCGCCTGCCGCTCCAATCCCTTGCAATGCGAGTGTATGATACTTTTTGTTAGACATTAAAGTCAGTGTTGCAATCCATTTTGAACTTCAGTACTTGAATCTAAATAAGTGAAGACAGAACAATACATCACACATTACCTACAGTGAGTGATCTAGGTACCCCCACTATCAACGTAGGATGGAAGACGAAGCTGGGGGCGAAGTGCAAAGATGTGCTCCTAACGCTTCGCTTTTACTCGCAAAAGCCGTCCTTCGTTACGGCTCTTCCCGCAGGATTAGCTCGAAAGGAGAGACAACCAAAAGGGAGCTTGCGACCTGGTTGGCTCACCGAGAGCCCATGGGAAAGCGTCCGCAGCTGGAGCTTCCATCCCCTCGCACTCTCAAACTATCCCTTACTTCTACAAAGATTCTAAATATCCAAAGTCAAAAATGCCCACAGAAGAAAGATCTTCTGTGGGCATACTTTTTAGTTTTTGTGCTCAAGCGCCGCGCGGATGAAGTCGCGGATTAGTGGTGATGGACGATTTGGACGGGATGCGAATTCTGGGTGGAACTGGCAAGCCACGAAATATGGATGGTCCGGCATCTCCATAATTTCGATCAAGCGACCGTCTGGGCTAATTCCAGAAACGATGAATCCTGCCTCTTCCAACTGCGCACGATATGCCAAGTTCATTTCATAACGGTGGCGATGACGCTCGTACACTAACTCCTCGCCATATGCAGCAGAAGCCTTCGTGTTTTCTGCTACTTTACACGGATAAGCGCCTAGACGCAATGTGCTGTCTGCTTCGCGTGCTGTGCGGCAATCTGGGTGGAATGTCGTAATTTGGTGCTCAGTCTCTGTGTCGAACTCCAGTGAATGAGCTGTTTTCAAGCCGATGACGTTACGTGCGATTTCAGTAGCCGCTAACTGCAAACCTAAACTGATACCAAAGAATGGAATCTTCTGTTCACGTGCATACGTGATTGCTTCAATTTTACCGTCGATTGCACGATCTCCGAAACCACCTGGTACAAGAATACCATCTACGTCTCCGAGAAGTTCTGCAACGTTTTCTTTTGTCACATCTGCCGAATTGATCCACTTAATGTCGATGTCTGCATCGAAAGCGTATCCAGCGTGACGCATAGCTTCTACTGCGGAAATGTATGCATCTTGTAATTCTACATACTTACCAACTAGACCGATTTTCACTGTTTCTTTCAGTGATTTAACCAACTTCACTAGTTCTTCCACTTCAGAAAGTTCAGGCTGTGGTGTTTCAAGACCTAGGTAATCCACAACTAATTGGTCCATGTTTTGTTCATGCAAACGAAGAGGTACTTCGTATAATGTTTCCGCATCAAGTGCTTCGATTACTTCTTCTGATTTGATGTTACAGAATAACGCAATCTTGTCTTTCATTTCTTGTGGCACTGGATATTCGCTTCGCACAACGATCATGTTCGGCTGAATTCCAAGACTACGCAATTCCTTTACACTGTGTTGCGTCGGCTTCGTTTTCATTTCACCAGCCGCATGCAAATATGGAATGAGCGTGTTGTGGATGTACATCACGTCATCTTTCGCAAGATCTGTCTTCAACTGACGAATGGCTTCAAGATAAGGCAATGATTCGATATCCCCTACGCTTCCACCGATTTCTGTAATGACGACATCTGCGTTTAATGTTTGCCCTGCACGTTTAATCAATTCTTTAATTTCATTGGTAATATGAGGGATTACTTGAACTGTTGCACCGTTGTATTCACCAGCGCGTTCTTTGCGCAATACTAGATCATAGACTTTCCCCATTGTTACGTTGGAGTAACGGTTACATTCGATGTCGATAAAACGCTCGTAGTGACCGATATCAAGATCCGTTTCCGCTCCGTCTTCCGTTACGAAAACTTCCCCGTGCTGGTACGGGCTCATCATGCGTGGATCGATATTGATGTATGGATCGAATTTTTGGTTCGTCACTTTCAAACCACGGTTTTTAAGTAAACGTCCGAGTGATGCCGCGTTGATACCTTTACCTAAAGAAGAGACGACGCCGCCTGTAATGAAAATATATTTTGTCATGTGTAGTGCCTCCATTTATTCTTTTTCCGAGCTATTAGGGTCGATACAAAATCAAAAAAGCGCCCCGTTTGTAGCGTAACTACAATAAGGAGCGCGTATACACGAATTTATGTGTCCTTTTCAGGAGCCCATCCAAATCTTATATTTTTGGGCACTAAAAGTCAAGTCCAATTATTTCTCTTCCTCGTACTCATCGTCTTCCTCTTCGTCCTCTTCATCTTCTTCATCGATATCGAGTTCTACTTCAGGAATTACTTCTAGGTCGTCGTCAGGATCGATTAAATCTTCCTCGAGTCCGACTACTTCCTCTTCTTCCTCTTCTTCATCGTCTGCGTCATCTTCTTCGCCAAGTTCAACGTATTCTTCATCGAAGATTTCTTCGTCATCATCTTCTTCTTCAATATCATCTTCGTCATAATCTTTTTTCTTCTTTTTCTTCTTGCGTACTTTTACGACTGGCGCCGTTTCTTCTTCGATCTGATCGACTGGATACCATTCGCGTAAGCCCCAACGGTTGTCCTGGATTGCAAGGAATCTGCCATCGATGTTCAAGTCTGTATAAAACTGAAGCATTTTCGCTTTCAATTCTTTCTCGCTTACACCTGTAAGTTTACGGAACTCTTCCATCAATTCCGCCAACGTGAGAGATTCACGTCGCTCTGTCAGTACTTGGTGCGTAATGTTGATTAACGATTCTTCCAAAAGTTCTTCTTTTGTCATGTCATGGATATTCAATGTATGGCACGTCCTTTCTTCTATCAATCACACGCGGAACCGACCAAGTCAGTTAATGATTTGGCCGATCGACGTTTTTTATCTTGTAGCATATAAGCATAGTGTACATTATATACGTTATTTCTACCAATATGCTACATTCTTTTACTTCTCTTTATATTTCTATACTCAGTAATGGTCAAATACCCCAGATAGACCGCCGCAAAGGTGAAGGGGATTACGCCGAGTCCGCTGTTGTAGAAGATGAGTGTGAGTGTAATTAAGAGAGCTATTATGATTGCATGATAGTACCATCTCACATTCAGCACGTCCCTTTTCCTTGTTCTTCTTATTATACTGACTAACTTACTAAATTATCCACTTTGACGGGGTATGAATTTTACGAAATGAATTAGGTTTCATAGGATACTTGAGATAGAGTAGTTGGAATGGCTGTTGGGGTGGGGATTGGCGCTTCGGAGGGGACGCTTTCCTGAGGGGCCGCGGTGAGCCAACCAGTTCGCTTTGCTCTCTTTGGTTGTCTCACCTGTCGAACTGATCCTCTAGGAGTCGCCCCTCCTACACGCCAATCCCTTGCAAAGAGAGTGGGTGCCACTTCTTGTTGCTCATTGAAGCGGTGCGTGTGACTGGTTTAGTACCTATCATTTGCACTCACTCTGGCCTTAAACTTAACTATTGCTAGAGACATTACTATTTCACGCACTAGCGACAATGTGTGGCACATATTGTGACTTATGAAGACAGTTTCCTAATCTATTCAGCACCTGAACTTAATTAAGTTCAAAGACAACAATAATTCACACCACATAGCCAGTGAATACTCTACATCATCCAACTCTCTACGTAAGGATTGCAACGGAAGCTGGGGCGACTCCGGGAGGATAAGCGTGAGTTCGAGACCCTGGACAGATGCCTTAATTTCTGTAAAGTACACAGAAATTAAGGCAAAGCGAACCCTTCGCTGTTCGCTTGGCTCAAGCCACGCCCTTCGGAAAGCGTCCCCAGCTGGAGTTGCAATCCCATGCACTTAGCCCATGCACCTACACTCTGACTTTGCATTTGACTTTGAATTTATCCCCATGAAAAAGAGAGGATGCCGTCAGAAGTGATGGCTTCTGTGACATCCCCTTTGAGATGCAACTACATATTACGGCGGTACTGCCCGCCTACTTCGTAAAGCGCATTGGTAATTTGACCAAGACTAGCGACTCGCACAGTCTTCATCAGTTCAGCGAAGACGTTGCCGCCTGTAATCGCCACTTCCTGAAGATCCGCAAGCGCTTGCTCTGCTTCGTCAGCATGTTTAGCTTGGAATGCGCGCAAGTTGATAATTTGTGACTCTTTTTCTTCCTGTGTCGCACGCGCCAATTCCATATTGTCGATATCCTCTTCAGACGGAGGATTCGGATTCAAGTACGTGTTGACGCCGATGATCGGTAGCTCACCTGAGTGCTTTTTCATTTCATAATACATCGATTCTTCCTGGATCTTGCCACGCTGGTACTGCGTTTCCATAGAACCCAGTACGCCGCCACGGTCGTTTAGGCGATCGAATTCTTGTAATACCGCTTCTTCTACGAGACTTGTCATTTCTTCGATGATGTAAGCCCCTTGAAGTGGGTTTTCGTTTTTCGACAAACCGTGTTCTTTCATGATGATCATCTGGATCGCCATCGCACGACGAACAGATTCTTCTGTCGGTGTCGTAATGGCTTCGTCGTAGGCATTCGTGTGCAACGAGTTACAGTTATCTTGCAGTGCCATCAATGCTTGCAAAGTTGTGCGAATGTCGTTGAAATCAATTTCTTGCGCATGTAAACTACGGCCAGATGTTTGGATATGGTATTTCAACTTTTGACTGCGTTCATTCGCTCCGTATTTATCACGCATCGTAATCGCCCAAATGCGACGTGCGACGCGACCGATTACCGTATATTCCGGATCAAGGCCATTCGAGAAGAAGAATGACAGGTTCGGTGCAAAGTCGTCGATATGCATGCCGCGGCTCAAGTAATACTCCACATACGTGAAGCCGTTTGCGAGCGTGAACGCTAGCTGGGAAATCGGATTCGATCCTGCTTCTGCGATATGATAGCCGGAAATGGATACAGAATAGTAATTACGCACTTTTTTATCAATGAAATACTGTTGGATATCGCCCATTAGACGCAATGCGAATTCCGTAGAGAAGATACATGTATTTTGCCCTTGGTCTTCTTTCAGGATATCTGCTTGAACCGTTCCACGAACTGTTTGGAATGTCATTTCACGTACTTCAGTAAACTCTTCGACAGTAAGTGTGCGTCCAAGCTCTTCTTCTTTTTTACGTACTTGCTGATCGACCGCTGCGTTCATGAACATCGCTAGGATAATCGGTGCGGGTCCATTAATTGTCATAGATACGGACGTCATAGGTGAACACAAGTCGAAACCGTCATAAAGCTTTTTCATATCTTCGAGTGTACAAATACTTACACCAGACTCACCGACTTTTCCGTAGATATCAGGACGCTCATCAGGATCTTCTCCGTATAATGTGACAGAGTCAAAAGCTGTTGATAAACGCTTCGCATCGTCATCTTTTGATACGTAGTGGAAACGACGATTCGTACGTTCAGGCGTCCCTTCTCCAGCGAACTGACGGCGTGGATCTTCCCCTTCACGTTTGAATGGGAAAACGCCTCCAGTATACGGGAATGAACCAGGAACGTTCTCGCTGTAGACAAAGCGTAGAATTTCCCCATAGTCTTTGTATTGCGGCAAGACTACTTTCGGAACTTTCAAGCCAGATAGACTAACCGTATTAAGTGTCGTACGAATTTCTTTGTCGCGGATTTTCACAACAAATTCATCTTGCTGATACGACTCTCTCAAAGGTTCCCAGTTTTTCAATGTACGTTTGGATTCGCTCGTTAATTGCTCTTCTACGCCTTCTTTCAAGCTATTCAATGATTCTAGTAACGCTTCATTGGAGTCTGCTTCTTTTACCGCTTCAATCGCACCTTCAAGTTGGAACACGCGACGTGCCAATTCTGCTTGCTCTTTAGATTTCGCATGGTAGGTACGGATAGTCGATGCGATTTCACGCAAATAATGGCTACGGTCAGGTGGAATAATTACGGTTTGTTTTTGATTCGTCACGAATTCAGTATAGCTTGTCGTCCAATCCGAATCGGTTACGTTGTTGATTTTTTCAACTAGCGCTGCGAAAAGAGTGTTGGTGCCTTTATCGTTAAACTGGCTCGCAATCGTACCGTAAACAGGCATCGTTTCTAAATCGTTGTCAAATAGTAAATGGCTACGCTGATACTGTTTGCGCACTTGAATCAAAGCATCTTCTGAACCTTTGCGTTCAAACTTATTGATAACAATTAAGTCAGCAAAGTCGATCATGTCAATTTTCTCAAGTTGTGTCGGCGCACCGAATTCACTCGTCATGACGTACATCGAAACATCAGATACATCTGTAATGCGCGCATCCCCTTGCCCAATTCCGCTCGTCTCTACAATGATCAAGTCATAACCCGCTGCTTTCGTGACATCGAGTACATCGTGGATAGCCGTTGTCAGCTCTGAACGTGATCCGCGCGTTGCCAAACTACGCATGTAGACACGGTTATTGAAGATCGCATTCATGCGAATCCGGTCACCAAGTAACGCACCGCCTGTTTTTTGCTTCGTTGGATCTACGGAAAGTATCGCTACTCTTTTATCAGGGAACTCACGCAAGAAGCGACGAATTAATTCATCCGTCAATGAACTTTTACCTGCTCCACCTGTCCCTGTGATGCCGAGTACTGGCGTATGTTTGGACATAGAGCGTGCATGATCGAGTAATTGCTCCGTTGCGTCATCCTTATTCAAATGTTTTTCTTCTACATACGTGATTAAATTGGCTAAGATCCCTGGCGTTTCGGCTGTCAGTTGTTCCAGATTGGCTTCTTCGCTTTCGGGAGTCGTGGAGAAATCCGATAGTTCCATGATTTTATTGATCATACCTTGTAGACCTAGTTTCCGACCGTCTTCTGGTGAAAAGATCCATTCGATGCCGTAATCATGCAACTCTTTAATTTCTTTCGGGATGATGACTCCTCCACCACCGCCGAATATTTTAATATGGGAAGCGCCTCTTTCCTTCAGCAAGTCATGCATGTATTTGAAATACTCCACATGCCCACCTTGATAGGATGACATAGCGATTCCTTGCACATCTTCTTGAATGGCAGCGTTTACAACTTCCTCAACAGATCGATTATGTCCGAGATGAATAACTTCCGCTCCGGTTGCCTGTAATATTCTTCGCATGATATTGATTGATGCATCATGCCCGTCGAATAAACTCGATGCCGTCACGAAACGAATATGGTGTTTCGGTTTATAAATTTCTTCAGTCCCCATTAGCCTTCCACCTTCCGTACATGCCGACCACCGCCACGAAGATTTTCATGGCGGAGTCCGCAAGTTATTTACTTCTCTACACCTTTGATAATTTGATCAGTTTGTACTTTCGTATAGCGCTCTAACGTATATTGTTTGCGCAATGCCCATCTTCTAAATGACCACATTTGGCCAGATACGAGGATGTGGTGTGCGGTCAATGATACTTCATCCGGTCCGATGCGTAGATTTCCTGCTTCCATGCATTTACGAATGATGATTTCAAATTGCTCGACCATTTCCAGTTCTTTAGTGAGTACGTAACGAAGCGCTTCGCTCGGTAACGACTTCGACTCCTGGTACATGACGAGGAATTCATCTGACATTTGATCGATGACTTCGTAATACCGTGCAATCGCCACACGTAGCCCTTCTACCGTGTTGTCATTGTTATCGAGCTCAGATAAACGAACTTTGACTTCATTGTAAATATTGTCACAGACGAGATACAGGACGTCTTCTTTTGTCCGGATATACTCGTATAGTGTGCCAATACTGAAGCCTGCTTCTTTGGCGATTTCACGTGTAGTCGTCCTGTGGAATCCTTTATCGATAAACAATTTCACAGCACCCCGGCTAATTTGTGCACGTCGCTTCTGAATAAGTTCTTCATCTTTGACGGTAGATTTCACTACATGTTTGGGCATTGCATAGACCTCCTGTTATTTCGTCAACATACGAGAAATGACGAGACGTTGAATTTCTTGTGTACCTTCATAGATTTGCGTGATTTTCGCGTCACGCATATAGCGCTCTACCGGATAATCTTTTGTATACCCGTAGCCGCCAAATACTTGAACTGCTTCTGTTGTTACTTTCATTGCTGTGTCACCAGCCATTAATTTCGCCATAGCAGATGCTTTACCGTACGGCAGGTCGTTCGATTCGAGCCATGCAGCTTGGTATGTCAATAGACGAGAAGCTTCTGTCGCTGTCGCCATATCCGCTAGTTTAAAGCTAATGCCTTGATTGGCTACGATTGGCTTACCGAATTGTACACGTTCTTTTGAGTAGTCGACTGCAGCGTCTAGTGCGCCTTGTGCAATTCCTACTGCTTGAGCAGCAATTCCATTACGTCCGCCATCGAGTGTTTTCATTGCGATAATGAATCCGTCGCCTTCTTCTCCAAGAAGATTTTCTTTCGGTACGCGACAGTTATCTAGTACGACTTCCGTTGTTGGAGATGAACGAATGCCCATCTTCTTCTCTTTCTTACCTACAGAGAATCCTTCGAATGTGCTTTCTACAATGAATGCGCTTGTTCCTTTATGTTTGGATTCCGGATCCGTTACAGCGAAGACAATATATGTGTCAGCAATTCCGCCATTTGTGATGAAGATTTTCGAGCCGTTTAGCACGTAGTCGTCACCGTCAAGCTTTGCTGTAGTTTTCATGCCGCCTGCGTCTGATCCTGAGCCTGCCTCTGTTAGACAGTATGCCCCCATCTTTGAACCTTCTGCAAGTGGACGTAAGTATTTTTGTTTTTGTTCTTCGTTGCCGTATTTAAATAGTGGCCATCCTGCCAGAGATGTGTGTGCAGACAAGACGACGCCTGTAGATGCGCAGACACGGGATAGTTCTTCTACTGCGATGACGTAGGCTAGGAAGTCGCTGCCGATGCCGCCGTATTCTTCTGGCCATGGAATGCCTGTGAGTCCGAGTTCGGCCATCTTGTGGAAGATGTCCATGTCGAATGTTTCGTCTTCGTCTCGTTGTGCTGCTGTTGGTGCTACCTCTTTTTGTGCAAAGTCGCGTACCATTTTTCTGATCATTTCATGTTCTTCTGATAATTTAAAGTCCATTGTTCTCCCACCCTTTTGTTTGGTTATTGAAAATTTCAATGAAATAGTGAAGCTTGATGCTGGCTTGTGCTTGGGGATTGGAGCTCCAGACAGGGACGCTTTCCGGAGGGCCCGCGGTGAGCCAACTAGTCGCTATGCTCCTCTAGTTGTCTCACCTGATCGGGCTGATCCTCCCGGAGTCGCCCTGTCTTCCGCCCCAATCCCTACTTATAACTTGTTGAAGCAAACTGACATCATTAAATTTGTAAGTTGTTGTTGGTCACCGTGCCATGCGCTCCCCTAAGCGCGTCTACCTTTAGTTTGTGAGGTGTTTGGCGATGACTACTTTTTGAATTTCGCTTGTGCCTTCGTAGATTTGGCATACTTTGGCGTCGCGGAAGTAGCGTTCTACTGGGTAGTCTTTGGTATAGCCGTAACCGCCGAATACTTGGACGGCTTCTATGGAGTTGTCTACGGCTGCTTGGGATGCAAATAGTTTGGCCATGGAGGCTTCTTTGCCGCATGGTTTGCCTTCTGAACGTAGCCACGCTGCTTGGTAGACTAGTAGTCGGGCCGCTTCTGTTGCGGTGGCCATGTCGGCTAGTTTGAAGCCTATTCCTTGGTTGGCTGCGATTGGTTTGCCGAATTGTTCGCGTTCTTTTGCATAGGCAACCGAGGCTTCGAGTGAGGCTTCTGCTATGCCTAGCGATTGAGCCGCGATACCGATTCGGCCAACGTCGAGGTTGGCCATGGCGATTTTGAAGCCGCCTTCTTCTTCACCCAATCTATTTTCCACTGGAACTTTCATATTGTCGAAGCTGAGCGCGACGGTTCGTGAGCCGTGAAGGCCCATTTTCTTTTCGTCTTTGCCTATGGATAATCCCGGCGTATCTCGGTCGACGATGAATGCAGTGATACCGTACGTTCCTTTTTCAGGAGCCGTGTTAGCAAAGACGATGTAGACGTCCGCTTCCCCGCCATTTGTAATGAACATTTTGGAGCCGTTGATCACGTAATGGTCGTCGACTCGCTTCGCTTTCGTTTTCAATGAACCTGCGTCTGAACCGGACGATGCTTCTGTCAGACAGAATGCACCGAGGTATTCACCGGATGCCATTTTCGGCAAGTACCGATTTTTTTGTTCATCCGTACCGAAGTAAAGGATTGGATTCATTCCAACAGAAGTATGGACAGACAACACGACGCCCATGACGGCGCTGACTTTCGATAGTTCGTGAATCGCGATGATATATGACAGGAAGTCCATCTCTGAACCTCCATATTGTTCAGGCGCTGTAATTCCCATCAATCCAAGTTCGCCCATTTTCTCTAGTAGTTCACGTGGAAATTCTCCATCTTCCATCCGGGGTATCCAAGGCTCGATCTCGTTCTTTGCAAAGTCACGAACCATTTGGCGCATCATTTGTTGTTCTTCTGTTAATGTAAAATCCATCCTTTTCACCTCTTGCTTTCAACTTAATTCATTTATTCGTATGAATAAAAACCGCGGCCTGTTTTCTTGCCGTACCAACCTGCTTTGACGTATTTACGCAACAACGGGCATGGACGATATTTCGAGTCGCCGAATCCTTCATACAATGTTTCCATAATGTACAGACATGTATCGAGTCCAATGAAATCTGCTAGTTGCAGAGGACCCATTGGATGATTCATTCCCATTTTCATGACGTCGTCAATCGCTTCTTTCGTTGCGACCCCTTCGTATAATGTGAAGATGGCTTCGTTGATCATCGGCATCAAGACGCGGTTCGCAACAAATCCTGGTGCGTCATTCACTTCAACTGGTGTTTTATTGAGTTTCTTCGTCATCTCTTCAACTGCTTCGTAGACATCATCATCTGTCGCGAGTCCGCGGATGACTTCGACAAGCTTCATGACCGGAACTGGATTCATGAAGTGCATGCCGATCACTTTTCCTGGACGTTTAGTCGCTGCACCGATTTCCGTGATCGGTAACGAAGATGTGTTCGTTGCCAAAATCGTATGTTCTGGTGTGATTTCATCTAGCTCTGCGAAGATTTTCGTTTTGATTGCCATATTTTCAACTGCCGCTTCGATGACGATGTCGGCATCTTTGGCATTTTGCATATCTAGTGATTTCGTGAAACGACCTAGGACTGCTTGTTTCTCTTCCTCAGTCATACGCCCTTTTTCCACGTTGCGTTCTAAGTTTTTTGTGATGACTGCAAAACCTCGGTCGTATGCTTCTTTATTGAGATCATGAAGGGTTACTTGATAGCCTGCCTGCGCGCAGACTTGAGCAATTCCTCCGCCCATTTGCCCTGCACCGATCACGAATACTTTTTCAATTGTCATCTGGAATGCCCCCGGTCAGTTAGTTTTTGGTACTTCGATCATGATCGCATCGCCTTGGCCGCCACCTGAACAGATTGCTGCGATCCCGATTCCACCACCGCGACGATTTAATTCATTCGCCAGTGTCAGAACGACACGCGCTCCACTTGCACCGATCGGGTGTCCTAGTGCAACTGCGCCACCATTGACGTTGACTTTTTCTTCGTCTAGTCCAGCGATTTGTGAGCTTGCAAGCGCAACGACTGCAAATGCTTCATTGATTTCATATAGATCGATGTCGTCTGCCGTTTTTCCTGTTTTCTCAAGTAACGCCTTGATGACATGACCTGGTGTTTCAGGGAATCGTTCCGGTTCGATAGCTACTTCCGCGTGACCTAGAATAATAGCAAGCGGTTCTTTGCCTTGCTTCTTCGCTTCCTCTTCATTCATTAACACCACAGCACATGCACCGTCGTTGATGCCGGGTGCGTTTCCTGCTGTGACACTTCCGTCTTTACCGAAAGCCGGACGGAGTTTCGCCAACGCTTCAAGTGAGCTGCCTCTACGTGGGCCTTCATCTTCTGTCACAACGATTGGATCACCTTTACGTTGTGGAATGCTGACGCCAACGATTTCTTCTGCGAACAATCCGTTATCGATCGCTGCAAGCGCGCGCTCATGACTACGTAGTGACCATTCATCCTGCGTTTCACGGCTTACAGAAAAGTCATTTGCTGTACTGTTTCCGTATGTGCCCATGTGGACATTGCCTTCAGAGAATGAACACGTTAGTCCATCATAAATCATGCCATCAACCAATGTGCTATCGCCCATTTTCAAGCCTGAACGGACATTTGCGTAATACGGTGCGTTAGTCATTGATTCCATCCCACCAGCGACGATCGTTGTCTCATCCCCAAGACGGATCAGCTGATCAGCTAGTGTGATACTGCGCATTCCGGAAGCGCATACTTTGTTAATCGTTTCAGTTTTGACGCCGTATGGAATGCCGCCTTTGACAGCTGCTTGACGTGAAGGAATCTGGCCTTGCCCTGCTTGTAAAACAGTCCCCATGATGACTTCGTCCACTTGATCACCTTGTACGCCAGCACGTGCCAACGCTTCTTTGATAGCAATACCGCCTAGATCACTTGCTGTTTTCGATTGCAATGCCCCGCTTAATTTCCCAAATGGTGTTCTAGCACCTTGTAAAATCACTGTTCTCATTTTCCCATTCCCCCTAGTAGTTTACTGACTGAACGCTCGCTCGATATCTTACTACTAAATAAGAGGGTGCATAGCCCCTCTTATTTATAGTTCATTCAATTGTTAGCGCTTTAGATATCTTAATTGTACGGTATTGACACGATATTCGCAATAATTTTAATTCTGTTTTCCGTCGTCGTTTTTCGGTGTTTCATCCTCTGTTTCAACCGTTACAGCTAACTCAGGCTCTGACATCACTTCTTCCGACTCTACTACTTGTTCCACAACTACTGTTTCTTCTATCACTTCTTCTACTTCAGGTTCAGCGATCGTTTGGTGTTCGCCAAAAATCGAGCGTTCTAATAGTTCAGCAATATCGTATGTGCCGACTTGTTCTTCGACTTCAACTGCTTTCGTTCCATCTGACAACATAGTCAAGCAATACGGACAGCCAGATGAAATGATTCCCGGGCTGACTTCAAGCGCTTGTTCAGTTCGTGCGACGTTGACGCGCTGGCCTGCATCTTCTTCCATCCACATCATACCGCCACCCGCTCCACAGCACATGCCGTCTTCGCGGTTACGTTCCATTTCTACCAACTGAACGCCTGGAATCGCTTTAAGGATTTCTCTTGGCTGATCGTAGACATCGTTGTAGCGGCCTAAGTAACATGAATCGTGGAACGTGATTACTTCATCGATTGCATGTTTCGGTACTAGTTTGCCTGACATAACCAGTTCGTGAAGCAACTCGGTATGGTGTTTTACGATGACTTGCAGACCGAAATCTGGGTATTCATTTTTGAAGATATTGTATGCGTGCGGATCAATCGTAACAATTTTTGAAACATCCGCTTTTTCAAATTCGGCGATATTCGCTGTTGCGAGCTCTTGGAATAAGAATTCATTTCCTAGACGACGTGGTGTATCTCCGGAGTTCTTCTCTTTGTTACCAAGAATCGCGAAGCTTACCCCTGCTTCATTCAATAAATGTGCGAACGATAAAGCGATTTTCTGTGAGCGGTTATCAAACGCGCCCATAGAACCAACCCATAGTAAGTATTCGAAGTCTTCTCCAGCTTTCTTCGCTTCTTTCACTGTTGGGATGTGCAAGTCTGGACGTGCATCTCTCCAGTTTTCTTTCTCTTTACGGTTAAGGCCCCATGGATTACCTTGACGTTCGATGTTTGTCATCGCGCGCTGTGCATCCGGATCCATCTTCCCTTCCGTCATCACAAGATAACGACGAAGGTCGATAATTTTATCTACGTGTTCATTCATTACCGGACACTGGTCTTCACAGTTACGGCACGTCGTACATGCCCAGATCTCTTCTTCTGTGATGACATCGCCGATCAATGAAGGATTGTATAGTTCATCCATTGTCATTCCTTCTGCCGTAGCAGCGAGCGCCAATTGATTTCCTTGTGAGTTTTTAAACATGAGTTGAGGTACCCACGGCTGTTGCTTCGTCATGATCGCTCCTGTGTTTGTCAGGTGGTCACGAAGTTTCGTGATCAAGTCCATCGGTGACAGCATTTTACCTGTACCTGTTGCCGGACACATATTCGTACAGCGTCCACATTCTACACATGCATAGAAGTCGATCATTTGCGCTTGTGTGAAGTCGGTGATCTTGCCTACACCAAGTGGCGGCATATCTTCTTCGTCTTCAATTTCTTCCAGCGCCTCAAAATCGATAGGCTTCAAACGACCAGCGTGATCTAAGCGATGGAAATACACGTTTGCTGGACCTGCGATCAAGTGCGCGTGCTTAGATTGTGGTACATACACTAGGAATGTCAGCAATGTCAGTAAGTGTACCCACCAGCCGATAAAGAATATCGTGACGGATACGCCTGTCGGAACACCGCTAAATACCGTTGCGATGATCGATGCCATTGGCTCTGTCCATGTTGTGCCTTCATTATGCCAAATCATGTTCGCGCCGTTTGCGACTAGTGTGGAGAGCATGAGTAGTCCAATGAATATAAGAACTAAACCTGATTTCCAGCCGCGCTTTAGACGAACTAGCTTTTCCATGTAGCGACGGTAGAATGCCCATACAACCGCTACTAGGATGACGAATACGACAATCTCTTGGAAGAATGTAAATGCCGGATACAACGGGCCAAGTGGCAGATGTGACCCCGGTTTTAAGCCTTTCCAGATGAGGTCGATTGCCCCAAATTGAACGAGTAGGAAACCATAGAAGAACATGACGTGGATGGCCCCACTCTTTTTATCTTTCAATAGTTTTTTTTGTCCAAATACGTACACCCAAATTTTCTTCAGACGCGCTTTGACGTCGTTATCGAATTCTTCTTTTCTCCCCAGTCGGATGAATTCGTAGCGAGTTTTTAATAAGTATAGGAATAGACCAAAGCCGTATACGACGACTGCTACAAATAAAATCCAGTTTGCGATGAGTAGTATATTCATCTCTTATTCCCCTTCCATTTCTTCTACTTGAGATTCCCTTTGAGAAACCGCTTTCAATTATATTCTATGTATAGTGTAATAATGAATGATCATTCAGTCAACTGTTTTTGAAAGTTTATTTTTTATTTTCTAACTATGGTTGAAAGGTCTTTTTGTCAAGCAATCATTTATTTATTGTAATAATTCACTCATCTAAAGCTGCTAGTATAGGCTTTATCGAACTGCTGATTTAATTTCTAACTCTAGATTAGATGTAAAATTGTTCTACATTCATGAAAATTTACCCGAGATACATTTAGTATATCATTATTGAATCAATTAGAATATTCTTATTTTATTATAGTAAATATAGTCATTTCATGATAACGTTTTCATAATGTGTTGCTAGCATTGGAAAGGGGTTTTACTATGTATCGATTATATGCGCGCTCAGTTCAAAAAGGGTTCAAAGTCGGAATGAATTTTTTACCTTGGAGAGAGCCTGAGCTGTTAGTCGGGCCTGGTAGTTTGGAAGGCCTTGCAGGGAAAGTGAAAAGTCTTGGAATACGTAGTGTGCTCATTATTACAGATCGCGAAATTGCCAAACTCGGCTTACTCGACGTCATGCTAGTCGGGCTCAATTCACTCGGCATTAACTACTTAGTGTATGACCAAACTGTCGCGAATCCTACGATCATCAACATTGAAGAAGCACGTGGTTTGTACGTAGCGAATGATTGCGAAGCACTCATTGCGTTCGGTGGCGGTTCCCCGATTGATTGCGCAAAAGCGGTGGGTGCCAGAATTGCGAGACCCGAGAAACAAATTCCTGAAATGAAAGGTTTATTCCATGTGCGCAAGCGAATCCCCACGTTGTTCACCGTACCGACGACGGCAGGAACCGGAAGTGAAGCGACGCTAGCTGCAGTCGTGACGAACAGTGAGACGCATGAGAAGTATGCAATCAGTGATACGTCGTTGATCCCCCACTACGCTGTGCTCGATCCATTGTTAACGATGAAATTGCCGCCAGCGATTACGGCGGCTACTGGAATCGATGCGTTAACCCATGCAGTCGAAGCATATATTGGCAACAGTAATACGAAAGAAACGTGGAACGATAGCCGTGAAGTCGTACGACTCGTGTTCTCCAATTTATATGAAGCCTATCGCAATGGAGATAATTTGACTGCGCGAACGAATATGCAACGCGCTTCTTATTTAGCCGGCAAAGCATTTACTCGAGCATATGTCGGCAATGTCCATGCCATTGCACACACGCTGGGCGGATTTTATAATGTGCCGCACGGATTAGCGAATGCGATTATTTTGCCGCACGTACTCGAGTATTACGGCGAATGTGTGTATGAACCACTTTCTGAGTTGGCTGATTTAATTGGTATTACCAGTCATTCGGATACGAAGCGCATGAAAGCAGAGAAGTTCATCGAGGAAATTCGGGCGTTGAATCATGCGATGAATATTCCCGAGCAGGTGGATGGGATTATGGGTGAAGATATTCCACTGATGGTGAAACGCGCGTCAGCGGAAGCGAATCCATTGTATCCTGTGCCGAAGATTTTGAGTAAGAGAGAGTTTACGAAGTTGTATGAGGTGATTCGGGGTTGATGGGGTTGTGTGGATGTGCGGGGCGATTGAGCGGATACGCGGGTGTATTGAGCGCTTAGACCTTGACATTGAGCGGACATGCAGACACTTTGAGCGCTTGGGCCTCGACATTGAGCGGACACGCAGACACTTTGAGCGCTTTGGCCTCGACATTGAGCGGACACGCAGACACTTTGAGCACTTAAGCCTCAACATTGAGCGGACACGCAGACACTTTGAGCACCACACCACAAAAAACAGGGCCCCTAGTCCAACCGGGGGCCCTGTTTACTTATGATCACTTCTCTTTTTTCTCATTCGTGCGGAAGACTTTTGCACTGCGGACATATTCATTGTCTGAAATACCTAGTCGAGCGTTGACGATGCGTGCCGCTACGAATAAGTAGTCCGATAGACGGTTCAAGTAGCGTCCAACAACCGGTGATACGTCGTCTGCTGCGTTCATCAGTGTGACGGTTACGCGTTCAGCGCGGCGTGTGACAGTGCGCGCGATGTGCAATGTCGCAGCTGCTGGTGAGCCACCTGGTAGGATGAAGCGTTCTAGTTCAGGCGCTTCTTCCATTAGCTTATCGATTCGGTTTTCAAGAACTGTGACAGGTTCTTCGTCGAGCTTGTAGTGACGCTCTTTCATGACGTTCGCTAAGTCACCGCCACCATCGAACAATTCATTTTGAATCGTTTCAAGATCAGTTAGGATATCTGCAAACTTTTCACCGTCAAGTTCCGTCATAGCTTTACCGATGAATGAATTCAGTTCATCGATTGTGCCGTATGCTTCGACGCGCAAGTCATCTTTTGCGACGCGTCCACCAATTAAACTTGTCGTTCCTTTATCGCCAGTCTTCGTATAGATTTTCATTTCACTTCACTCCTTTGATTGTGTGAGGTATACCATACCAAATTCTTGTGACAGTTGTTGCTTCTGTGAATAATTGCTGGTATAAACGGCCACAGCGATCGCGAAGTTCTCTTTGCTGTGCATCAAACGGGACAATACCCCGCCCAATTTCCGTCAAAATAAAGACGGTGTTCGGTCCGCTGATTTCGTGTACTGCGTTGCTAGCTTCTGATTCTGTTATGTCTGTAGTCATCAGCCACTCATCTAAATCGGTAATGATGAGTGATTCACCGGGTTTAGCGGTTGTTGCTGTATCCATTGTACAGAAACTTGCCGCCGAATCGCCAATCCAACGTCTCACATAGTCCGTTTTGCCGTTATAGGCACCGCCGATAAAGACGTGCATGGCTTCCCCTCCTTGAATTCTTCTTCGCTAGCCCATTCGAGTTGCCAGATGGAGCCGTTCGTTACGTCCCAGTCCCAAAATGAATATTGGTCTTGTGTGAATGTATCGAGCACTACTCGAATCACGCCGCCATGCGTCACGACGACCGCTTCATTCGGTAGTTCAGCTAATGCATCCAGCACCCGAGACTTAACTTGTTGCAATGTTTCTCCATTACGCGGTGGTGTGTTCCACGAATCATCTAGCCAGTTGCGATAGTCAGGATCATTTTTCAATTGATCATATGTCCGCTCTTCAAAGTCGCCGAAATTACATTCCCGCCAGCGCGGATCAGCCGTAAAGTCTATTTGCGGAAAATAAATGGCCGCTGTTTGACGCGTTCTGATCAAATCACTTCCCACTACATGTTGGACAGCTACTGGAAATTCAATGGCCTCGCCTTCTAGAGAAACCAATTCGCTATCCGTCCACCCACAATAGATCTTCTGTGCATTCGCCGTCGTCTTTAAATGCCGAACGAGAAATATACGATAAGGACGAGCCATAAAAGCACCTCCATTCCTTCAATGAATGCTCCACATAGATCCCCAGTGACACCGCCAAAATGTTTGATCGTCCAGCGATGATAAAGCCAGATCGACAAGCAGATGACGAGTAGCATGATGGGGATTAATACTATGGAGCGTAATTGAATACTTAACAAAACAATCGTCACTAGGCTGATCGCACTCGATGCAACAAGCATCCGCCCCGGCAAGAAATGTTGTTTGAAAAAGTACGCAATGCCACTCGGTTTGGCCGTTTTCGTTACTGTATAATATCCTACTAAAGCCGCGCGAGAGAGAATCGGCACTGCCATAAGCAACGCCCAGCCGTTTACAAGTTGTAAAATTTCAATGAATAAACCAATTTTCAAACAGAGTAAAACGAGTAACGACAACGTGCCAAATGCCCCGAGTCGTGGGTCATCCATGATGGTCAGACGTTTTTCACGATCTTGATAGGAAAAGAATGCATCGCCAAGATCGGCAAAACCGTCTACATGCAAGCCGCCCGTGGCAATGAGGCCCGCTAGCAAAATGAATACCGCCGCAAGGAAACTATTGAAATCACTCGTAATATAGGCAACGCCCGCTAGTAGTAGACCGATTCCCCCGCCGACGAACGGCAGGGCGATGTACATGCCAGATACTTCTTTTTTTCCTAGCGGTAGCTCCTTATGAACAGGTAGCGCTGTGAAAAATTGGAGCGCTAATAAAATGCTATTCATCTTCTCGCTCCTTTACGCCAAAATAGATTGAATGAATGGCCAGTCGATATGTTTCTTAACGTGAGCCGCCCATTGTTCGTAGACATCGATCCCTTCCGTTGCAGGAAGCGTGGCACGATCGACGTCTTCTTCTGGAATTCCATGGTTTTCTAAGACAGGAATGACACCCACAACTGGAATCCCCGTGTAGTTTTCAATAAATTTCACGCCATCTTCAAAATAAGAAGCGTCGCCGTAAAATTTATTGATGAGTATCCCTTTGACACGCTGACGTCTTTCTTCTGAGAGTAATTGAAGCGTGCCAATAATCGATGCAAAAGCACCACCTTTAGAAATGTCCGCGACTAGAATGACAGGCACATCTGCCAATTCCGCAACGCGCATATTCGTCAGTTCACGATCCATCAAATTTACTTCCGCAGTACTCCCCGCTCCTTCGATAATTAGCGTGTCGTAGTGATTGGACAAGTAATTTAACGCTTGTTGGATTGTTTCAAGACCTTTGTCGAACCACTCTTCACGAAAAGTTTCCCCATCAATCGTTTCAAGCGGTACGCCCATCAATAGAACTTCAGCCTGCAAGTGTTCTTTCGGCTTCATCAAAATAGGATTCATTTCAACAATCGGTTGCGTGCGAGCTGCTTGTGCTTGCTGGAATTGGGATCGACTGATTTCACGTCCGTCTGCTAGTGTTTCGGAGAATCCGGACATGTTTTGTGATTTGAAAGGCGCTACATGCACGCCTTCATTCGCAAGCAGTCGGCATAACGCAGTGCAAATCATCGTTTTACCAACATCTGATGCAGTACCAACGATCATTAATCCGTTCATATACGTTCCCCTTTCCAGACGATCGGAATGCCGTGATCCATTTCAATCGCACGATCTGCAAACTCCACGATTCGTTGATGAAGTGTACCGATTGTTCGGCGGTATATTTCCGTCTCTTCTTCATATTTCGGCCACTCATCGAGGACTTCATTGGAAACGATGACTAGATGGGAGACGATTTCTTTCATTTGCGTAATCGTACGAAGTAATTTTTCCTGCTTTTGTTCTAAACAGCCCGAACGCGAAACGCAAGGTGTCCCTTCTTCGTATCCTTCATACATTTCATTGGCGAGCCATGTAGTGAGGCAATCCCATAAAACGAGATCGCCTGGCTTTAGAAACGGTAACACTTCATGGAGATTTTTCGGTTGCTCGATTGTGTGCCAATTCGCCTGTCGTCGATCTTCTTTATGTTGCTCTATCCGTTGTTTCATCTCTTCATCGGACGCTACACCGGATGCGATATAGACGAGACGACCTGCTGGCTGATTCGTCAGCAGACGTTCCGCATAAGCACTCTTTCCACTGCGCGCACCGCCACTGATAAACGTTACTGTCGCTTGAACCATTGATCCATCACCTCCCGCAGTGTTGCCATCATGGGTTCGGACTTCATGCCAATCCGTAACCAGCGCCCGTCCATCCCGCGGAAGTTTTCCGAATGGCGCAGGACGATGCCTTGTTTCAATAAATCTTTATACAGCTTCTTCGCATCTTGCAGGGGCTTCATGACGACATAGTTTGCTGAAGAATCGAGGACTTCACAGCCATGTACGCGTAAAAACTGGGTCATTTTCAAGCGTTCTGTTTGCGCATGCAAAATCGCCTGTTGACGATACGCCTCTTCCTGCAGACATAGTACACCGATTTCAGCGGCAAGCCCGTTGACATGCCAATGGGAAGCTTGTTGTTTAAGTGTTTCGATTCGTTCAGGATGTGCGATGAGATACCCTAGACGGATACCAGGAATCGCGTACATCTTTGTCATCGAGCGGACAATTAACAAATTCGGATAGTTCGCGACTTGCGGAATACAGGACTTTGATTCATCGACGAAATCAATGAACGCTTCGTCTAACACAACATCTGTCGAACTACTATTAGCTGCTTTTATAATCGTTAGTAGCGCATCTTTTGTAGGCAAATAGCCTGTCGGGTTATTAGGTGTGCAAATATAGATTGCATCCGCTTCAGGTAATGCCTCCAGAATCTGACACATAGGCAATTGAAAACCTTCTGATTCAACAGCTTGAAGCGATACGACTTCTGCGCCGTTTACTTCAAGCGTGGCGCGATATTCAGAAAAAGTCGGGTCAATTAAGAGGACTCGTTTCCCTCGGTAGGTCCCTGCCAATAAAGATAATATTTCTGCCGCACCATTGCCGACAAGCATTTGTTGTTCGTCTACTTGATGATAGTCGGAAACTGCCGAACGAAACGGCTGACCGTCCGGGTCTGGATAACTGTTGAGCGTCGAAATTAGAGTAGGCCATGCTTCCACTACAGACGGTGGAGGTCCTGCTGGATTACAATTTTCACTGAAATCGAGCACTTCATCAGGCATCGTGATATTCATTGATGCATACAATCGTTTGCTGTTTGCGCCGTGTTCAGGCAAGCGCATAGAAAATCCCTCCTAATACTGTGCCGAGTGACCAGAAAGTCCAAGACACGACTTGCATTTGATACGTAGCGGAACGGATATGTTCTTTATTCGCAATGACTGCCGGACCAAGTACCGCTCGTTCCGACACTATTCCGCGATATGTACTGCTGCCGCCTAACTGGATATTGAGTTGCCAAGCCGTTGCTGCTTCCAGATAACCGCTGTTCGGGCTCATATGCTTTTTGGCATCGCCTAACCAACCACTAATTCGCTGTTTAAATGCATGTCCACCTTCATTCGGAGTGAACAGTAAAATAAGTAACCCTGTAATCCTTGAAGGTATCCAGTTAAAGAGATCATCCATATGAGCCGAAACTTTTCCAAATTCACGGTAACGCTCATCTTTATAGCCAATCATAGAATCGAGAGTATTGACTGCTTTATATAGCCAGAGACCCGGTGCTCCGAGCAAGAATGCCCAAAATAATGGAGCTGTGATCCCGTCCGACGTATTTTCCGAAACCGTTTCAATCGTAGCACGGGATATTTCACTTTCATTGAGCTTCTTCGTATCCCTGCCGACAATCCAACTGAGTTTCTCACGTGCTTCGCTCAGGTCTCCTGATTTTAATGGCTCATAGACTACTAGTGCCGCATCACGCAAACTCTTTTGCGCAAGTCCTGCCGCAATGAGTAGCGCTTCGATTGCGATGCCTGCGAACAGATGCAGACGATACGCGATACTGACGAGCCAGATGACGAGAAGAAACGTCGTCAGGCAAATAAGCAACCATACAACTGCACCTTTTACAGTACGCATACGGCCTTTGTTCAATAGTTTTGTCAAATTACTAATTGTCGTACCTAGCCACTTGACTGGATGTGGCCAGTTCGGAGGATCGCCAATGAGTCGGTCGAGTACCATGCCGATCGTGATCGCAATAAAATGTGCAGGGATCATCGATGCTCACCTACTGCTAATCGATATGAATGAATAGCTCGCACCGTACAATCATAAACCCCTTTACCGATCAACTTCCCGAGTTGTGTTATCGGACCAGCGTAGGGCAAATGTTCTCCTTGCTGTGTAGACGCAATCAGCAAGCTGTCTGTCGAAGTACCTGTAGCGACCGTGCCGGATTCCGGATCCTTCACTTGCTCATCTTGCAATGCTTTCACTTTCGCTTCTGTTGCGGTAATCAATGCTTGGACGAAAGCTTCTTCACTTAATTCTCCATTAATGAAGACCCATGTATTGATCGTTCCTATGTAAGGAATATCTTCACGCTGCCAGGACTTCGAAACGTCCACTGCGTTTCCAACACCTGCTGTCACCGCCACGACAATCGAGCCGAATTCTCCTTCGTATTCCTCCACTTCAACATGCTCCGGACTAACGGCAGTCATCATGGCGACGGTATCTGTCAGATGATAACCTAGCGCACGCAAGTAATCCATGTTCTCTTTTTGTACATCATCGATCATATAATCCGCACGCACACCACGATTGACGAACGTCCGGTACCAGCCAAGTCCTGCATTATGAACTGCGGAAGAAATCGTCTTCAGTGGTTGGCTTGATTGCAACAATACGTGATCTTGCTGAATCGATACGTCTGCTTTTTTTACACAAAACCGTTCTACCTTTTCTTGTAAGTTCGGCAATAGCGTCATTTGAGGCTTCGGCATTTCAGGATGGGGCTGTGTTTTGACGCGCGCGTTGTACACATGATGGATTTCTTGCTCGAGTACGACATCTTGCGGCGTGCCAATGGATGCTACTTCCCCGTTCTTCAACAGCAACAAACGATCACAATAGAGAGCGGCCAGATTGATGTCGTGAAATACTGAGATGACCGTGATCCCCTTCTGTCGCGCTTGATTGCGTATCGTATCGAGCAATTGCTGCTGATGCGCGATATCGAGATGGTTCGTTGGTTCATCCAATAATAAAATAGGTGCTTGCTGGGCGAGTGCCTGCGCAACGAATACGCGTTGTTGCTCGCCTCCTGATAATAATTCAATCGCGGTATTTTCATATCGCGTGACACCTGTATGGTTCATCGCTTCCTGCACTGCTTGCTCGTCCAACTCCGACCAACTCGAGAAAATCCCCGATTGATACGGGTAACGACCAAGTGCGACGGTGTCTTTAACGCTATGGGAAAAGGCATGCGCATGAAGCTGTGGCAAGACGGCCACTTGTTGTGCGAACTGCTTCTGGGTATAGGCGCCAGAAGGTTTACCTGCAATCATCACTTTACCGCTTTGTTTCGGCAAAATCCCCGAGATGATTTTCAGTAACGTAGATTTCCCGCTACCATTCGGCCCTAAAATCCCGAGAACTTCTCCTTTTTCCACGTGGAACGACACATTTCGCACAATCGGTTCCTTGCCGTAGCCTCCCGATAAATTGTCCACTTGCAACATCTTCACATCGCTCCTTTTCTACGTTGTTTGTAAAAGATATAGGCAAACACCGGAGCGCCAATGAATGCTGTAATGACACCGACCGGTAATTCAGCCGGCGTAATAATAGTTCGTGCTACGAGATCGCAAATGATCAATAACGATGCACCGTTAAATAACGATAAAGGCAATACGTGACGGTGATCGGAGCCCCATAACATGCGTGTCATATGAGGGACAACTAGGCCGACGAAGCCGATTGTTCCAGATACAGCAACAGCAGAACCTGTTAATACCGAACCACCTAGCAAAATCATTAATTTACGCTGTTTGACATTAACTCCGAGATGATGCGCACGTTCTTCACCGAATAATAAAGCGTTCAATTCGCGGCGATTGAGCCACAGCATGAATGAGCCGATAATGAAAAACGGTAGGACCATTACAATATAATTCCAGCCACGCATCGATACGCTACCGAGCAACCAACCGACAATCTGACGGAGTTCTTCTTGCGTTAGCGCGATCATTAGCGACAGCACGGAGCCGAGAAATGAACCAAAAATAATTCCTGTTAAAATAATCGTTTCCATTTTCATGGACCGGTCGACCAGTCGAGCAAAACCGATTACTAGAAACATCGTCAATGCGGCACCAATCATACTAAATACAGGTAAGGTGAATGCGCCAAGAACCGGTAACGAAATACCAAAAAAGAGTGTGATCACGGCGCCGACAGAGGCACCGGATGACACTCCGAGGGTGTAAGGATCAGCTAATGGGTTTTTCAATAGCCCCTGGAAAGCGGCTCCTGAAATAGCCAGTGATGCACCGACGATTCCTGCCAGCAACACACGTGGCATACGGATCTTCCACAAAATATTACTTGCAGTCGCATCCGATTGATTCCATAGCGTCTCTATTGGTATTTTTACTGTACCGATCGATACGCCGAGCCAGATCGCCACAAGCAATGTGGCAATCGACACGACATAGGCGAGAGCGGTTTTATTCACCGAATACCTCAGGATAGACTGCTTTCGCAAACAGCTCTAATCCATCAGCCAAACGTGGACCTGTACGGCTTGTGATATCTTCATCCAGTTGAATGACTTGATCTTCTTTGATCGCAGTCACCGCATCAAACCCGTCACGCGTTTTAATATTTTCTACGACGTTCGGAATATAGCTATACATAGCCAAAATCACATCCGGATTTTCATCGACAATCGTTTCAGGGCTGATCATAATCCAGCCTTCTTCTGTGACGATGTTTTCAGCGTGGATCATATCCAAGAATTGCTGAGGGAATGTTCCTGTTCCTGGTGTATAGATTTCAGGTGCATCAGAGTTTTCAACAAACACGCGCTTCTTGTCTGTGATGTCTGCTGCTTTCTTTTCGATATCCGCAATTTTTGTCTTCATATCTTCAACGATTTGATTCGCTTCCACATTTTTGTCCATGACTTGACCAATCAGTTCAATCGTTTCATATGTCTCTTCAAAAGTTCCTGCATTCGGTACGACGATTACCGGGATGCCTGCGTCACGAATTTGTTTCAAACCTTCTTCATTCGAACCCATCATCATTTCATGTGCGAATACCGCTTCTGGCTGCAATGAAATGACTTTTTCTACGTTGACCGTAAAGTCCCCTACTGTATCAAGCTCCGTGACTTCTTCAGGAAAATCATCGTTTTCTGTTACTGCGATAACTTGATCCCCTGCATCAATACCGAATAAAATTTCCGTGTTGCTTGGAATTAATGAAATGACAGTTTCCGGCGCTTGCTCAAATGTAATTTCTTCGTCCGTTGCATCTGTCAACGTGTATGGATAACTCGTTGTATCCGCTGATTGTTGTTCTGTTTTCGATTCTTCGCCAGACTGATTTTCATCTGCCGGTGTTTCTTCTTTTTTACTGTCGCTTCCGCATGCTGCGAGTAGTAGTACCGCGAGCATTGCTGTCAGCATCAGTTGCCAAAACTTCTTCATGTGTGTTCCTCCTCTAATATATGTGGTGCATTACGCAAGCCGCAGACATGAAAAAAGCCTCCGATAGTTCGAAGGATTAAGTGGGATGAAATCAGCGCATGATTTCTTCCACTGTACCTATCCTCGTAGGTTGCTGCGGAACTTCATTTTCTAAAAAGGCAGGTGACCTGGCTTGTGCATGGCACTTACAGTGGCGGGACCGCATCGGATTTGAACCGATTTCGCATTTCATCTCAAGTTTCGAGAACCTTTTCAGAAGATATGTAATTATGACTTATTATAGCGATAATAGCGGTGGTTGTACAGGGGATAGGGAGAGATTGAAACGTGTTTGGGAGTGAGGCTCCAGCAGGGGGACGCTTTCCTGAGGGGCCGCGATGAACCAACCAGTTCGTTGCACTCTCTTTGGTTGTCTCATCTGTCGACCTGATCCTCTGGGAGTCGCCCCCTGCTTCCGCCTCACTCCCTACTTTTTGTTGTGTTGACAGGTTTAACCGCTTTTAAATTGTTGATGCGTCTAGGGTCATTGGAACTTTTTGGACATATTCATTTTTTCAACAAGATAAGTACGCAACGCATCAATTACATCCCCTTCTCGATATGACAAGAAAACACGAGGTGTGCCCTTGAACTTCACTTTCACACTCAAGAAAGGACACCAGTGAAGTGAAGCGAAGTGAGAGCCGTTACGGAGGACGGCTTTTGCGAGTAAAAGCGAAGCGTTAGGAGCACATCTTTGTACTTGAGGCGGCGACTCGGGGAGGATCAGCTCGACAGGCTAGACAACCGAAGGAAGCACAGCGACCTGGTTGGCTTGCCGCGAGCCCTCCCGAACGCGTCCGCCTGGAACGCAGCGAAACGTTGCTCTTCCACTTCCCCTCAAAAAGCGAAAACAAAAAAGCCAAGCAGTAATCCCGCTTGGCCACTTTCAATATATTACATTCTTTCAGGTGCTTCGACGCCTACCAATTTCAACGCATTCGCAATCGTCGTTTTCGTTGCTGTAATTAAAGCCAAGCGTGCTTCGGAAAGATCCTTGTTCTCAGGATCCAACACTTTGTTCGCATTATAGAAACTATGGAAGCTAGCTGCTAGCTCTTGAATATACGTCGTCACACGGTGTGGTGCGCGCATGCGAGCTGAGTCGCTAATTAGTTTCGGGAAGTCTCCGAGTTTCTTTAGTAGCTCTAGCTCTTTCTCGTCTTGCAATAGCGTGACGTTTTCTGTTGATGCTTCTACGTTCTGCTCTTTCGCCTGACGCAAGATCGAGCAAATACGCGCGTGCGCATATTGTGCGTAGTAGACAGGGTTTTCATTGGATTTGGATACTGCCAAATCTAAATCGAAGTCCATTTGTGCGTCGCCTGAGCGCATCGCGAAGAAATAACGTACAGCGTCTAGGCCGACTTCTTCTACGAGTTCACGTAGTGTGACGGCTTTTCCTGTGCGCTTGCTCATCTTGAACTTTTCTCCGTCTTTATAAAGCTGAACCATTTGCGCCACTTCTACTTCAAGCGTATCGCGGTCATAACCAAGTGCCTGGATTGCCGCTTTCATACGTGGAATATATCCGTGGTGGTCTGCTCCCCAAATATTGATGAGTTTATCGAATCCGCGACTCAGTTTATCTTGGTGATAGGCGATGTCTGGTGTTAAATACGTAAATGAACCGTCTTGTTTGATCAGTACACGGTCTTTGTCGTCGCCAAATGTAGTGGAACGGAACCAAGTGGCACCGTCTTCTTCATAGACGTGACCATTTTCACGAAGTTTATTGAGCGCGACTTCGATCTTGCCATTGTTATATAAAGACGTTTCCGAGAACCAGTGATCGAAATGAACGCGGAAGTCCGTTAAGTCTTTCTTTAGTTTATCCAATTCGATATTCAAGCCGTGTTCGCGGAAAAATGCAAGTCGCTCTTCTTCTGGAACATCGACATACTTGTCGCCGTATTGTTCGACGAGGCCTTTTGCAATCGTGATAATGTCTGCACCACGATAGCCATCTTCAGGCATTTCTTTTTCTAATCCAAGCGCTTCGAAATACCGAACGTCAATAGATAACGCTAAGTTATTTATTTGATTACCCGCATCATTGATGTAGTATTCGCGCGCTACGTCATAGCCAGCTTTGTCGAGAATATTACATAATGAATCTCCAAGGGAAGCGCCGCGTGCGTGCCCTAAGTGCAAGTCTCCTGTTGGATTCGCTGAGACGAATTCAACTTGGATTCTCTGTTGCTGTCCGCTGTCTGAACGTCCGTAGTCTGCTCCTTGGTCCAGGACAGATTTTACGATATCTCCAAGACTGTCTGTTTTCAAACGGATATTGAGGAAACCAGGTCCAGCAATTTCAATGGAGTCGATTGCGGTGTTCGTCGTATCCAAGTTCTCTAGAATACTTTCCGCAATTGCACGTGGTGGTTTTTTCGCTAGTTTCGTCAACTGCATCGCAATGTTCGCTGCATAGTCTCCATTTTCTTTACTTCTTGGTGATTCCAGTTTGATTTCTGGAATATCTGCACCTTCGACTAGTTGTGCTTTTTCAATCGCTTGGTGCAATGCTTCTTTAATCTCATGTTGAATCTGCTCTACTGCATTCATTGTGTTACCTCCGAGTAGGTTATTGTCAAATGGTATTTCCCTAATAAACTGTCGTCTGAATGTAAGTCGTACGCTACCGTAAAGCGTCCAGGTACCCACTCCAGTTGATTCGTACGAACGGCTAAATCCATAACCGCAGGGCCATTTCCGTATGTGCCAAAACGAACATCGTCTTGTCTGAACGGCAATCGCATCTGCACGCCGCCCTTACGCATGATGAAAGCATCTTCGGCATGTAATTTCACGGTCGTTCGAACTGCTGGCATTCCTTCTAATCGTTCTTCAAACAATAAGTAGGCCTGCCCTTTTTTCTCAATGATTTCTCCAGTCGCTTGCATCGTATGCGTTTCTGCTTGCTGTTCTGGATGTTGAATAACGGAACGGAGCTGAACTTGCATTTTTGGCGCTTCCATTCGTTCACCGCCTTAAGTAAATAGATTCACTCATTATACACTTCTTCCGGCACTAGTTTCAATGTTACACGTCTAAACTTTTCCTGTGAGCCGTTTAATCCGGCCATAACCGTCCCATACTGTCAAAAGATACTGAATGGAACGGGATGTGATGAGCAATGAAACGTACCGATTATATAAAGTCCACCAATCGAAAAAAGTGGAAAAAGATTGCATTATCCCTGTCGATCACGTCCATAGCCGCGATCGTAACGGTCTTAATCGCCCTTCGAATATATGCTCAAGTACTTGGCGCTCCTTCATTGAGCGTACCAAAGGCTTCATTGTTCCTCGATCATAGCGGGCATCAGATCGGGGATCATTTTTCACAACATAGACGTTATTGGATGAAGCTATCCGATATGTCCCCTTTTCTTTCGGACGCTTTCGTAGCAACCGAAGATAAGCAATTTTATTCGCATAATGGATTTGATTATAAACGAATTGCGGGTGCAGTTCTGAAAGACGTAAAAACGATGAGTAAGGCGCAAGGTGCGAGTACGATTACTATGCAATATGCGCGGAATTTGTATTTGACGCACGAAAAGTCTTGGACACGGAAAATCCATGAGGCGCTGTTTGCCTATCGACTGGAAATTTTCTATGACAAGGATACGATTTTGGAAGGTTATTTAAATACTGTCTACTTTGGCCATGGAATGTACGGCGTGGAAGCGGCTAGTCGATTTTATTTCTCCAAAGCCGCGAAAGAGCTGACATTGGAAGAAGCCGCTACGATTGCAGCTATCGCAAAAGGACCTTCCATTTATTCACCTCTAGATAACCCAGAGAATTCACGCAACCGCCAACTTCTCGTACTCGATCAAATGGAGGAATATGATTATATTTCAACTGCGCAAAAGGAACGCGCGGTGGAAGAACGTATCGTATTGCAGACAGAGAGTTGGAAAGACATGAAGCAAGTGGCACCTTACTTTTTGGATGCTGCGTGGCAACAGGCGGAAGACATCCTTGCTTCGAAAGGCCGAGTACCTGCGGAAGGTGGCTGGCAAATCCGAACGACGTTGAATCAGCAGCACCAACAAGCAGCTGAACAAGCCATCCAACAAGCAATGCCTGCAAATGATCTGCAAGTTGGATTCATTTCCATGGCTGCAGACACCGGATTTGTCACGTCGATGGTCGGTGGAGTGGATTTTGGCGATAGTTCCTTTAACCGTGTGACTCAAGCGAAACGTCAGCCAGGATCTGCAATGAAGCCGATTCTCTATGCAGCAGCGCTGGAAAAAGGGATGAACCCCTTAACGTTCATGACAGCCGAAAAGACGCTGTTTACGTATGATGATGGTCGTTCGACCTATGAGCCGAGCAATATTAACGGAGAGTTTGCGGCGAAACCGATTTCATTAGCACAAGCAATTGCGATTTCGGATAATATTTACGCAGTCAAAACGCTTGAGCAAGTCGGTTACAAGCCGTATACGAAAATGGCGCAGCGACTTGGCATTGATGTCGCATTTCCTGAATCCCCTGCGGTCGCGCTTGGAACTTCCGATGTGACACTGTTCGAGATGACGACAGCATATAACCGCATTGCGTCAAAAGGAAAACAAGTCGAGCCTCAAATGATTCTATCGATTACAGATGCGAACGGAAAACTGATCTATGAGCATCCTTCGAAGAAACCGAAGCAAGCAATGTCGGAACAAGACGCGTTTGTGCTGACGCATTTAATGACTGGAATGTTTGACCCTGTCTTCAATGATTATTTAACTTCTACAGGTTTGTCGATGCGCCCAAAACAAACGCGGCCCTACGCGGCAAAGTCTGGAACGACGATATCGGATCAGTATTTGATTGGATTCTCGCCCACATTAACAGCGGGCATCTGGACAGGCTTCGATCGCGGCAAACAACTGGAGGATTTAGAAGATAAAACAGTCTCGAAAAAAGTCTGGATTGATTTCATGGAGGCTGCGCATGAAGGAACGGCGCCACAACCATTCCTTCCCCCTTCTGGTGTCCAAAGCGTCGTTGTCGATATCGAAACTGGCGGAATTGCGGTCAATGAATGCACGAAGCAGCGATTGGTCTATGTGAAGGATAAAGATGTCCCGAAAAAGTTATGTACGGATCGCTCGTTGCGAGAACAAAATTCAGGAGAAGAGCAAAATTCTAAAATGGATTTATTCCCGTTTTCGTTTTTTGAGTAATGTGGAGTGATTTGGTTTTTTCGAGTTATGAGCGGGTGAGCGGCGGGATTGATCGCATACCCCGTAATTATGAGCGGATACAGACCAAGATAGAGCGGACATTTCTCCTCATAGAGCGGTCGTGCATCAACAATGAGCGAGTACACGAAATATTGAGCGCATAGGCAATTGAGCACTAGAGGCAGACGACAATGAGCGGAAGGCTGCTTGCATAGAGCGGATAGCCGTCCCGATTGAGCGGATAACGACGAACTATGAGCACGTTGCCAGGGTGATTGAGCGGATTCGTCTCGAGATAGAGCGCTTGACCACTCGCATTGAGCAACCAGCCGTCGCGATTGAGCGAATAGACACGAACTATAAGCGCCACAAATAAAGTGAATCCAAAAATCCCCATTAAAAAAGCCTCGTTCTCCGTATCCGCGGAGAGCGAGGCTTTTTGACCGTTATGCAGGGATCGAATGAATCCGCACTGCTTGGGTTTGTGGTTTCATCAAACGACTGTCTACATAGCGGGTGTCCTAGATTACAGCGCAAAGCTGTATGTTTAGTTTACTTCCTTTGTTGCAGACATTCAACCTCAAAGAGGACGTAATCCAATTTGTCACATTTTTGACGTATTTGACGAGATTTATACTTTTCAATGATGTTCTTTTACGTCTTACTCCGTACGCAAACCTTCGTGTAATTCAGGTGTACTACGTTCCCACAGTTCTGCGTTATGCGACTTCAGAAAGTCTTTAAGAATTTTTTTCGAACGATCGTCCATATCGTCTACGATAATTTGACGTTTCAATGATTTGTCCATGCGGTTGACGTGGTCAGCGAGTAGCTTATAGCCACGTCTCTTTTCACGGTTAACTACCATTTCACAAGCTGTAATTCCTGCATAATACGGTCCTTCCTCACGGTAATCAATGGTCACCCAAACTAACCAGTACGGCTTTCCACCTTCAGAATCTTTGCGGTCCTTGGTGAACTTAATACCTCGCTCCGTATCACTTCGAGCATGCATAGCACCCATTTCCACTTGTGCTGTACCTGCTTCTACATCAATGATCACAGGTGAAATGTTTTCTAGCGACAACGAACCTATGCCAAACCCTTTATGTCCATCTGTGGGATCATTTTTTATTATTGTAAAGCCTAACTTTGGTTTTGAGTTTTGCTCACTTGCCATGTAAATCGCCCTCCATCTCTGTTATTATATGTACTATACCTGAATTTTCTGCTAAGGAGGAAATGAAATGCCATACGTCACAGTAAAAATGCTTGAAGGCCGCACTGACGACCAAAAACGTGCACTATGTGAAAAAGTTACGCAAGCCGTTGTGGAAACGACTGGTGCTACTACTGATAGCGTAACAGTTTTCATTGAAGAAATGCCAAAAAACCACCTTTTTAAGGATGGGAAACTTATGAGTGAACAGTAAAATCAGCAAAAGGATTCTCATCGCGAGAATCCTTTTTACTTGATCCATTTAGCTGACTGAACTCACTTGCATCTCCTCGATGAAGGCAAAAGCTTGTTCCATTTCCTGATCAGTAAAGTTCAGTTTGTTTTTCACGATACGTACTTTAGCAATTTGATCCTCTTTGTCGAGCTGATCGAAAAACAGTAATGTAGAGACCAATTCCAAAAAGCGTGACGACTTCTCATTCAATCGCTCGATACATTTTGGCAACTGTTCTTTCGGTGCTTCTGCTGTCGCAAGGAATTTCGACCCTTCATCCGTCACTTGATAGCAATATTGCTTATACGAACCCTTATCCTCGAAACGTTCAGCCAAAAAGCCCATTTCACACAATTCTTCCACTCGCAATGTCAGTTCTTCCGAATAAGGACCATACATATGAAGTTCGTATTTCTCAGCAAACGGGAAATTCATTTTTTTCAATATATAAACCATCTTCTGCATTTTCTTACGGCCATTTACTTCATTCGCCAACGATATAAACTGAACGATTTTTGCATGCTCTTGCAGCAAGTCCCGCAACCCCTCTCTTAACCTCTTAACAATTCCAAAATCTTCTCATGCAACGGGTTTCCATCTATCAATAAGTCTTCCGGATAATAAATTTTATGGTCTGTTCTGCGTTTGCCTGATATCGCTTCGACTACATCAGACATGCGCGACAGTTCACGTAAATCGCCATTTTCTAGTTGTAAATAAATCGGCACACGCTCATTCTCTTCACCTGGACGATAAAAGTCGTACGGTAAGTCAGATGAAGAATCCGTCACTAAATAATAGTCAGGATCGAGCCCTGCTTCTTTGAATAATGTAATAAGTTCGCCAAATTTCATGTACTGCACTGCAGGATCGAATTCGGCATATTGAAATAGCCGTCTGTTCACGAAGCGATCACATAAATCCGCTAAAATCGTATCGTCCTCTTCCATCCATAGCTGGAAATACGTCAATAACACGCCCTCATCAAGAGCTATGTACTCTTTCAATTTGAACTCTTGTGCGAAGAACGAAATGAAATGCATAGGTTCTTGCTTAAATGCATACCCAGTTTCAAATAAATGTTTCGCTCTGTGTAAAATTTTGATCAAAATCACTTCTGCACTTCGCGACACGGGGTGGAAATACACTTGCCAGTACATTTGATAGCGACTCATAATATAGTCTTCCACCGCGTGCATACCGCTCTGCTTGATGACGACTTGATCTTCGGTCGGACGCATGACACGCAAAATCCGTTCCATGTCGAAATGGCCATAGGAAACACCAGTGTAATACGCATCGCGCTGAAGATAATCCATACGGTCTGCGTCGATCTGACTGGAAATCAAGCTGACGACCAATTTATCAGGATACGTTTTGTCGATGACATCTGCCACTTTTTGAGGAAAATCTGGCGACACACGACGCAGCACTTCATGGACTTCTGTCCGTTCCAATAAAATTTGCTGGGTGAATTGTTCGTGATCCAGATTGAACACTTTTTCAAATGCATGGGAAAACGGACCGTGTCCCAGATCATGCAATAGCGCTGCACAAAGAGCGACGAGTCGCTGTTCTTCGTCCCATTCTTCACGCCCACTGAAGCCGTCGTCGAGAATTCGTCTAACGATTTCATAGACACCGAGCGAATGCTGGAAGCGGCTATGTTCTGCACCGTGGAACACTAGGTACGTGGTGCCGAGCTGGCGAATCCTACGCAATCGCTGGAACTCACGCGTGTTGACCAGGTCCCATATTACGCGATCCCGAACGTGTATGTAGCGGTGCACGGGGTCTTTAAACACTTTCTCTTCGGACAGTTTTTCATTTTGGTACGCCATGTCGTCACCTCATCCTTCATTCGTTCCAGTATAACAAAAAACGACGGAACGTGACATAGTACTCTATGACGGATTTTAAACAGGATTGTGTATGGAATTTCAAATTTAGGATAGTTACTTAGTATCTACAAGGGGATTGCTGCTGGCTTAAGTTCAAATGCGAGTAGCTTAAGAATATAAGGTGAATTTGTGAGTGCGAGGGGATGGAAGCTCCAGCCGACGGACGCTTTCCCATGGGCCTGCGGTGAGCCAACCAGTTCGCTACGCTCTCTTTTGGTTGTCTCACCTGATCAGGCTGATCCATCGGGAGCATTCCTGTTTGGTTAGTGGAACCCTATTGAAATAGAAAAGTCCCCTTGGTATGATTCGGGGTGTCAAGGCGTCGACGGCTTGACCCCTAATTATAACCAAGGAGGACTCACATGAA
>NZ_PDYX01000024.1:0-39916 GCF_002743265.1 Sporosarcina sp. P29
TTGCTCCTGTTCTTTTTTAGTAAATAATATGTTAGTCATTTGATCCCACCCCCGACATCATTTTTCATAGTATACATAAAAATACCCTATAAGAGGGACTTTTTCAAAGTGTCCATCTTATAGGGTACAGTTTACCCATGGCCGCGGGGCTTTTTGGTATGTACTCGCTCTTCGACGAAGCGGTACAGACTATTCGACTTTACTTCTTCGCTATCACAAACCCAGCTGCACCAAACTTCAACCCAAATCCGTTTGTGCAATTGCTGTTACTAGTAGTATAACCTATCAAAAACGTAATAAACGCAAATCATCAAACTGTGAAGAATGTCATCTTTCTGTAGTGTTTGGCATCAAATTGAGATAAATTACATGAACCTTACACTAACCTTTCATTAACATATTGTATGCGGAATGTTCTAATTATATACGTGAGTAATCAGAATATTCACTTACATTAATTTTGAGATAAACATCGTTGCAATTCCAAAATAAATCAGTAATGAAAGGATGTCATTGATCGTCGTAATTAAAGGGCCTGAAGCTACGGCTGGATCTATTTTGAATTTATTAAGGATTAAAGGAATAACCGTTCCTGCAATCGTTCCAATAATCAGTGTGGCAACTAAAGAGGAACCGACTACTAATCCTAGTGTAAAACTACCTTGCCATACATAGGCGATCACGGAGATGACGGCACCACAGACGACACCTAATATAATACCGACAATTAATTCTCTAAAGACTAAGTGTAGCGACTTTTTCATATTCAAGTCTTCAGATACTAGTCCACGTACCACGACCGCTAATGATTGTGTTCCTGTGTTACCGGTCATTCCCGCAATCATCGGCATAAAGAAGGCGAGAGCGACAACCGCTTCTAGCGTTTCTTCGAATTTAGAAATGATACTACCTGAAACGAGTCCGATAAATAATAATAGAATGAGCCAAGGGAGTCTACGATAGGCTGCTACTAAAGGTTTTGTGTTGAAGTCGATAGACTTACCGGAAGCAAAAAGCATTTCAATATCTTTGTTTGCTTCTCTGACAACTAAATCAAGTACTTCATCAGCCCGTATGATTCCCACTAATATATTCTCTTCATTGACAACAGGTAGTGATACGAAATCAAATCGTCCAATCATTTTGGCTACTTCGCCTTGATCAGTCGTATCAGATACCTTTGCAAGACCGGTTTCCATAATTTCTGTTACTATACAATCTGCCTTAGCGAGCAATAAATCCCGGTAGGAAAGCACACCTACTAATTGCTTTTCATCATTAATGATATATACGTAATTTAAGTAATGAGCAAAGGATTCATAATGCTTAAGCTTTTCAATCGTTTTTTCAACAGTGTATGACTGATGAACCCATACATAACGCGTCGTCATAATCCGTCCTGCTGAATCAACTGGATACTTTCGGCGCTGCAAAATATTTCTCTTTTCCTCTAGGCGCAATTTAGCTATGAGTTTATCCGCTTGTTTATCTGATAGATCAGACAAAAGATCGGACAAGTCTTCACTTTTCATTTCCTCTAGCAGTTCTGAAGAACGAATGGGCCCGACTAAATCCAGTACGCGTAACTTTTCATTTTTTGAAAGAAAGCCTAGCATCTTAACCAATTGATCTTTATCCAATACTTCTAAAAATGTAGTATGTCGTTTTCGTGGCAATCGTTTATACTGAGCAGCTATTTCTTTAGGTTGCAGTTCTTTAATTGCTTTTTTCACGGATTCCAGATTACCATCTTTGATTAATTGTATAATTGCTCGTGAAACATCATCTTGATCCCGAATCACCGGCATGTAACGCACCTCGCTTATTTGTAAATAACTATAGTCAATCATTCCCTACTATAGAAGGAAAGAAACCACATGACGCAAAGGAAGTTATTTTGGCCAATAAAAAAGCCTCCGAAGAGACTTTATTGAATTAAATGAGAGTGTTTTTGTCAACTGATTTTGAATTAGTTAAAGGATTATAGCTTTGATTTTCAGCTAGTGGATTCGGATAAATCAACGGACTTCTTTCGATTGCTCCTCGAGTAGGTTTGTGAATTTGATCTGTCGTATAGGAAGTATGTGTTACTTTGACATATAGATGTAAGTCAACCAATTCCGTATTTGAAATGATCATAATAGTGATGAGCTTCGGAGATACCCATTCCAATCAACGCAACTGCAAGTCCATCTTCGATAGCATGTGTGCATGTTTGTTCAACTATATGCCTTTTCTTCAAAGAGTAGATCCTCCTTCAAATTAGTAGAATATGGTTTTGCATTACTTATAAAAATCCCCTTTATAATAGATTCCAATCAGAAATTGCATGTATATATCAAAATATAATATAGAATGCAGGGCTTCCTGTCCTAATTGTCACTTAATTCGAACAGAAAACACGGTATTTGTAATATAATAGTAGGTACTGTCATTGCATTGTTTCACGTTTGTAATCTAACTGTAATATAGACTTGGTAAGATAAGGTTATCAAATCGTTAGGGGTGGCATATTGAAGAAATTATTATTTGCAATGACAGTAGCCATGTTAATCACAGTATTCACAAGCGGGATGAATGAAACATCGGCCGCAGCATCAGTTCACACAGTTAAAAAAGGTGACACACTATATAAAATTTCTCTACAAAACAATGTGTCTGTCTCTAATATTCAGAAATGGAATAACTTAAAATCAACAGTTATTTATCCAAATCAAAAATTGCGTTTAGTAAAGTCTTCTAAAGTGGCGGCAAGCACACCGAAGAAACAAAGTGCACCATCTCGTTCAAATGGAGATAGTGTATCGAAAGAACTTATGGTAAGCGCAACGGCATATACAGCACATTGTAATGGTTGTTCAGGTATTACAAGAACAGGCTTGAACCTGCGTAAAAATCCAGATTTGAAAGTAATTGCAGTAGATCCACGTGTTATCAAATTAGGAACAAAAGTTCACGTTGAAGGTTACGGATATGCTGTCGCTGGAGATACTGGCGGAGCAATCAAAGGTAATAAAATCGACGTATTCATTCCAACTAAATCAGCTGCCTACCAATGGGGCCGTAAAAACGTAAAAGTAAAAGTTCTTAATTAATATATTGAAAGCCTACATAGCATTCTTGCTGTGTAGGCTTTTTTTGTTGAATGTTTTTCTATTTTTGACAAGAAAAAACATGAATCCCGTTATACTGGTATCCATGTTTGAATTATATGAACGAAACGACTTGGTTCTTACCATTCTTTTTTGCTTTATAAAGGGCGAGATCCGCTAAGTGAAATAGATCATTGAAGGCATTCATACTGCGCATTTTATTGTCACTGAGTCCTATGCTAATTGTTATTGGAATGGGTATCACATCTGAAGTAGATGACAAGGATTCAATTTTTCCGGCAAGTAAAGTAGCTTTTCTTTTTGCATTAGCCAAAGAAATATCTTGCATAACTAAAACAAATTCATCGCCACCGAAACGAGCTAGTACATCTTCTTTTCGTATTTCATTAATAGAAGTATGAGCAACAAATTTAATGGCTTCATCGCCAATTAGATGACCATACGTGTCATTGATAGTTTTTAAATTATCGATGTCGAATACAATACAAACTACGGATTTATTAGTTGTTTTGGCTTCCGTCAACCATAGGTTAGTTGTTTCTTCTAAATACTTTCGGTTATAAATACCTGTTAAGTAATCCTTGTTTTCACTGGTTTGATTGGAAGAACCTTGCAGACGGATTTGCAATTCGAGCGCAGCTTTAACTAATTGACTGTCTTCAATTTCATGCAATAAATCGATATACTCCTTCTGAATAATTGCTAATTCATCAAAACTACATAGATTTTCTGCCAACACAATTCGTTTTTGCTGGATATCTTTCAGTAAAGAATAATCTTTCAGTTTTTCTTCACGTTGTTTTGCCATCGTATAAAAGTGGAAAGCCTTTTCGGGCTCGCCAATCAAATCATAGAATCTACCTTTTAAGATTTCAAGGAAAGCTATTTCACGTGGGTGATGATTCATAGTAGGTAATTGGTGCAAATAATCAAGACTAGTCATAGCAAGAGGAGCATTTTGTAGATTAATGGCGGATTCAATCAAGTGTAAATGCGCACGAATCAATAAAATTTCCCTATTTACACCTTTCATTTCTGCAAATGAAACCGCTAATTGTGCAAATTCCAAAGCTTGATCATATTGTTCTATTTTATTGTGCAAAAGGCTTAGTTTATTGTACGCCATGCTGACATAAGAATAATCTTCATTCTCGATCGCTATGGAGAGCATGTCTTCCAATAACTTCTGTCCTCTGTCATAATCCAATGCGAAAGAGCTGACGAAATATTGCAAATAATAAGAGCGCATACAATCGGGCCTGTTGCCATGCAAAACACATTGTGTATGATGCTCTTCTATATGAAAGAGAACTTTTTCAAAATCACCTGTGTAGTAATGAGAGATCGCACAAATGTAATGCGCAGATAAAACGGCATTATTGTTTGAAGATGATAGACCAGAATTTAATAGATTTTCTGCATGTTTAATGACTAGGTCATAGCGTCCTTCGTTTCTTGCTCCATTAATTTTGCTATAAATAGCCGTTATCTCATTTTCCCTTGCCATAGCTGTTCTCCTCCGATATAGGAAGTTTTAGTATTTTATATAGTCTCAATATAATGTTCTTTATTTCCATAAGTATAATGCTATTATACCAGTTGAATAATAAAATAACATATTAGGAAGTACCTATTTCAAGAACGTTTAACGAAAAGTAGTATAGACAATAGTTGTACTTACCCCGTAGTTTGAAAGTATAAACGTCCTACCTCAGAATATGAAGTAAGACGTTAGATTATACACTGTATATTTCTTAATTGGATTGAATTTGTTTAAATAAAGAAATGAAGTGTTCTGGTTCTTCTTCTATTTCAAATGTAAAAACACCTTCATTTGTATGAAGATAAAATAATCCTGTATGACCGGAGAAAGGGCGATAGGATATATCAAATACGTGCTTTAGAGGGAAAATTCGCTCGGATGTCGTAATCCGATCTTGGAATAAGCAAATTGTGTGATAAGATTTTTGGTGCGTTTGTTCTATACGGTCCACGACTCGGTGGATGGAAATATAACTAAGCGAAAGAATTTGCTGATCATCTGAGTTATTCATTAGATAACCTCCTGTTTCGTCAATATCATAACACAGAGTCTGTGCTCATAAAAACGTTAGGAATACTATAGACCTAATTAATACTATGGAACTAATTTTTTACGTAAGTGATTGGCTAAACGAATAAACACTAGAAGCAAAAGAAATGTAACTGCCCCTGCTGTATCTAAATAAACGTCTTGCATCGTGGCTGTGCGGCCTCCTGTAAAGTATTGGTGCAATTCATCAGCACATGCTAATAGAAAGGTAAATAGTGCAGCCAATAATATGCGGCTCTTACTCTTAGGTAGTAGCCAATAAATGACTAAAGATAAAAAACCAAACGTGATGAAGTGTGCAGCTTTTCGGATCAAAAATTCTACAAAATGATAATATCCACGTTCTTCAATAGAAATGGTTCTATTCCAATAAGTAAATTCCCATGTGGATAAAGTAGTTTTGCCGGGCTCATTTGGTAGCAATTCTTGTAATGTTGAAACAAGCGATTGTTGTTCGTATGTCTGACTGGATGAGATCGACAGTCCGACTATGATGCTGATTAATAAAAGAAGAGCGAGTAATTTTTTCATATAGGAATTGTATCATGAAAAGCAACTTATCATGTAAGCCATATATATTTCACTTTGGTTACAAGTAGATATCCATAGCTAATTGAGTGATATGCCCACTAAGTTTTAGAAGGAAGTTTTGCAATTCAAGGGAATAATTCTGTGATATCTCTTACCGACTGTGTAAGGGTATGCTACTATATAACTTAAGTAGCCAATAATCTCTCGATGTATGTCTGTTCTGTTGAACTAGTAATTTTGGTGAAATGGAAACAGGGTGATTTTATACTATTGTGTAACCAGCCTGTAATCGTGCTCGTAAACAAAAGGAGGAAATGTTTTCATGAAATCAAAATCGAAAAAGAAATTTAATAAGTATCTAACAGGTATAGCGTCAGCTGCATTAGTAGCATCAGTGGTGGCTCCAGTCGTCACTGCAGCAGACTTTACTGACGTGGCAGAAAATAACTCACACAAGGATGCTATAGAAGCACTATCAAAAGCGGGTGTTATCTCTGGTTATCCGGACGGTTCATTTAAGCCAAATAAAACCTTAACTCGTTCTGACGTAGTGAAGTTAATGGGAAAGTGGCTAGTATCAATGGATTACAAAGTTCCGACAGACTATAAGACAAAGCCACGTTTTACAGATTTAACTGCAAAGTCGAATGATGAACTCTTACAAGCAGCTGCAATTGTTAAAGACAATAACGTTTTCAAAGGTTATGAAGATGGGTCATTACATGCGGGGGGATCCATTACGCGTGAAAACATGGCGATTGTTTTGGTTCGTGCTTACGATTCAGTTAACAAAACAGATTTATCAGCATACGTACAAAAACAAAAGTTTACTAAAGATGTAATAGATTTGAATAAGGCTAAAGCTGAAGCACGTACTGCAATCGACGTACTCGACTTCTTTGACATTACGAATCCAGCTGCACCAAACTTCAGACCGAAAGATACAACAACACGTGCACAATTCGCTTCATTTCTTTATAAAACTTCACAAGTAAAGATGCCAGACGGAGAAACACCGGAAGCACCAGAAGTAGCTGAAATCACCTCTGTTGAAGCAATTAGTGAAAAGCAGATTGAGTTAAAAGGAAAGAATTTGCAAGTACTAAAGGCTGAACAACTGACAATTGAGGGTAATGAGCTGGCTTCATTTAAAGCAAATGGAGACGGAACGAAAGCGGTACTTGATTTAAAAAACGAACTCACGTCGGGTAATGAGTGGACGCTTACTTTGACGACAAAAGCTGAAACTGAAGGACAACGAGATACAATCACTTCTTATAAGTTCACATACGAATTTAAAGTAGAGGAAATTTCATAAGCATGCAACTAAAATGAAAGTTTCAATTGTAGCTAAGCAAATTGAAATAAGTCTAGCACGAAGATAAACTACTTACACGCCCTATTCCTTGAAGACATTAAAGGAATAGGGCTTTTTTACGTTTAATCAGCTACCAATCAAGGGTACAGGTAAATGACAGACAAACAGAAAGGAATGTTGCTATGAATTGGCTAGAAGGAATTAATTTTACAACCTCATTAGTAGTGCTGATCATATTAGCGATCCCAATTAGTATAGGAATCTTTCTGTACTTTTTTGATCGAAGTCAAAAGCAGCATGCAATTTTACGTAACTATCCTATATTAGGAAGAGTTCGCTATATGTTTGAAAAGGCGGGTCCGGAAGTTAGGCAGTATTTATTCAATGATGATAATAGCGGCAAGCCATTCAGCCGTGAAGAATATTTACATATGGTGATGCCGGGGAAGTATTTAAATAGTGTCATCGGGTTTGGGTCTAAACGAGACTTTCAAGAGCCTGGTTACTACATTCGCAATGCTATGTTTACGAAGCAAAATGAAGAAATGCGTGTGGATAATGATAATCTATTGAGTACGATGCGCTATGAAGTGGATACGGACAATTTATTCTCGCGTAAAGAACATCGCGAAGAAGTGACCACATTGCCCTGGCTGTTACCCGAGGAAGATGCGATTGTATTAGGTCCGAATTGTGAGCATCCATTTGTCGTGAGTAGCTTATTAGGTCAGTCGGGTATGAGTTACGGAGCACTCGGAGAACATGCGATTACTGCATTATCCAAAGGTATTGGTATGGCCAAAGGTGCATGGATGAACACGGGTGAGGGGGGCGTATCAGATCATCACTTGGTAGGTGGAGCAGATATTATTGCGCAGATTGGGTCAGGGTTATTCGGATTCCGAACAGAAGATGGGCAGTTCGATATTGAAAAAGTAAAAGAGAAAGCACAAATACCTCAAATTAAAGCGTTTGAAATTAAGTTGGCCCAAGGAGCAAAAATGCGTGGGGGACATGTAGAAGGAGAGAAGGTTACAGAAGAGATTGCGGCTATTCGAAATGTGAAACCTTATACTTCTATTAACAGTCCAAATCGTTTTAAGCAGTTCCATGATTATCCAACGTTGTTTTCATTCATTGAAGATATCCGTCATGCGGGTGGCAAACCTGTGGGCATCAAAATAGTTATAGGTGGAAAGCAAGATGCTGAAGAATTGGCATCATATATGGCTGAAACAGGTATGGGTCCTGATTTTATCTCACTCGATGGAGCAGAAGGTGGATCGGGCGCTACCTATCAAGACTTGGCGGATAGTGTAGGTTTACCACTTCGTTCGTCACTTATTTTGCTAGATGATGCGTTACGTAAGTTTGAAGTGCGTGATCGAGTAAAAGTGATTGCATCAGGGAAAATCATCACACCTGATAAGGCTGCGATAGCCTTGGCTTTAGGTGCGGACTTGATACAAGTTGCTCGTGGCTTCATGATTTCAGTAGGTTGCATCATGGCAGAGCGATGTCATACGAATACATGCCCAGCTGGTGTGGCAACGACGGACAAGAGTTTACAGCGAGCACTTGTTGTAGAAGAGAAGAAATTCCGTGTGACCAACTATATTTTGACGATGAGAGAAGGATTATTCCGTGTGGCGGCCGCTGCAGGTTTGGATTCTCCCACCAAGTTTGAACGACATCATGTAATCTATAAAGATGAGCGTGGAAACATCCATTCAATCGAATAAAAAAACGACCCGAAGAATGTTCATCGGGTCGTTTTACTGATTATATTCGTCTGAAACTATTGAATTTAGATTTCCAGTATGGATTGTTTAAGTTCACCACTTCGGATTTCTTACCGCCTGCATGAACGAATTTATTGTTTCCAACGTAGATTCCTACATGCGAAATTCCTTTACGGTATGTGTTATGGAAGAATACTAAATCTCCAGGTCTAGGTGATTTAATTTTTGATGATTGTTTATATTGTCCAGTTGTTGTTCGTGAAATAGACTTACCATTTTTCTTGAATGAATACTGGATGAATCCACTGCAATCGAAACCTCTAGTTGTAGTTCCGCCGAAACGATATGGGATTCCACGCAAATTCATTGCTGTTTTCACAACGCCAGATCCTCCGCCTTTAGTATGGGAAGCCGCTGCTACTGCTTTGCCTGTAGATCTCTTTAATAGGGAACTCGAAACATATCCTCTTTTACCGTTGATCTTTACTTTATACCACAATTGTTTACCTGCATATTTTTGATGTGTAAGTTGAACACGTGTACCTTTTTTTAATGTGAAGACTCTTCTATGTTTTGTTCCAGCATCTGCACGTACGTTTGCATTATGTACTGTTATGTATGTACCACTCTTAGCTGTAGCTTTACTTGCCGCATCGGCTGTACCGCCAGAGAATCCGACGAACATGGCTGATGCCATCAAAATTGAACATAAAAACTTTTTCATGAATTTCTCTCCTCCAAAATAATATATATCATTATCTAGCTGTGAATAATATCTTACACGACAGCATAGTAGTTAAACATTACGTTCATATTAAGAAGAGATTACAAGAATCGTGTTTTGTAAACAAATTGTAACAAAGCGAAGAGCCTTCCTATAGTAAAGGAAGGCTCATAACAAATCGAGTTATTTTTTAGGGAACGCAGAAGGTTCTTCATCCTCTATTTGTTCAGATATTACGGCATCCTCTTCTTCAGTAGTAAGATCATTCGTCAGGATTGTATCGTCTTGAGTAGTAGCCGCCAGAACTTCTGGATGTGGTGAGTTTTGCAAAGGTTCATATCCACCATAAGATGGTTCAGACATCGTATCCTCAATTAATGGATCTTTTGTTCTTTCGTGATCAACGACAGGGATAGACGCACTGGGCGATAATCCGTCTGTATAGGAATGTTCGTCTTTCGAATACACACTGTAAGCCCAGCCTTCATCTACATATAACATCATGCCGCCATGTTGAACTTCTTCATAATAGCGGTCTACTTGAATCGTATCCATCCCGATGCCATACATCATTTGTTTAATATGATTTTCTCCAGTTAAGAATCCTATAAAGCGATCTGTCCACGTATCATATGCGGAGTATACATCCGCGCCTGTTCTGCTGCGCAGCATGGATACATCGGTTTCATTTTTAGCGATTACATAAATATTATCATCAAGATAACCCGTTTCTTTTAATTCCTCTATCTTACTTAGAAGGTCAGCATCGTTATAATATACACCAATAAATGTTTTGCTTATGAGTTCATCCATTGTAAAGCCTCCTTCTTTTATAGTTGCTTTATATAATATACCCGTTTCGCGTTCTTCAAAAACATATAGGTAGTTGGTAAAAGATTGCTTATGATCTTAAACTTGAAATAATAAATCGAATGATTTTGCAAAGAGCAGTTACCTCCTAAATATTTGTCACTGATTTATCGATATGGTAATGTGTGAAACATAAAGAACTACAGAAAAGGACGGTTTTTCATGTATAAAAGACTAATGTATGTTCCTCTTTTTCTATCATTTTTGTTGTTGGGAGCATGTAATGTGGATTCAGATAAAATAGAACCAGAACAAACCGAACCTGTACAAAATGTTGTGAATGAAGATATTGAAAAATCGGATATGAAAATAATTGATAATGATTTAAAAAAGGAATTTGAAAAAGAGGAAGGGGTATCTGAACTTAGTTTAGTCATTACAGAAGATGCAGGAGGATTTATATTATTAGATTTTGAGGTGGATGAGGACATGAAACAGGAAGAAGCGAAACTCGTCACTAAAAGATATTATGAAAGACTAGAAAAAGAGTACTCAGATCACAGCATTGATATCCAAGCACGCAAAAGTGGAGAAACATTCGTACAAGAAACAAAAGAAGTCAAATAATGAACGCAAAAATACCGTCCTACCAAAGGGCGGTATTTTTATCGTTAAAACTCATAGATTATTATTCATCTATTCCGTATACTCGATTAAAGGGAGTGGTTGTATTGGATACTCGTAAGGACAAAGAATTTACTAGATGGTGGATATGTATATGGGGTGTGATTTTACTACTAAATGTATTTAGCCTGTCAGCAAATGCAGATAGCTCATTTACTGATGTAAAGACCAGTCATCCTAATTATGCAGATATTATGCGTATGAAAGAGCAAGGCTTCATTAATGGGTATCCTGATGGTACATTCCGACCTCAGGCACAAATTAGCCGAAAGCATGTAGCAAAGTTATTGAATGATGTAGTAAAGTTACCAGCACTACAAAGCGAAAAGCAAGTATACAAAGATCTACCAAAGAGTCACCCGTACTTTGTGCCGATTATGAAGCTGACCGAAGCCGGGATATTCAGTGGCGGTCTGGAAGGGAAGTTCAATCCCGATGCACCGATGACAAGAATTCAGATGGCTAAAGTATTGGACCTGGCATTTGGTTTTCAAATGAAGACGCATTTTGCTTTCGCAGATGTACAGCTGTTTCACTGGGGTTACCCGCATGCAAATGCATTATTCTCCCATGGGGTAGCGAGGGGAAGCGATGGAATGTTCTTCCCGAATCAACCTGTGACACGGGCTCATTATGCAGCATTCTTGCAACGTTCTGTTGACGCGGCGAAGTCTATCCAAAAGGCGGATCTCTTGAAAAAAGATGATGTGTGGGACTTGGCAAACCGTCTACCACTTGCACTTGAAACAGTTTTACTGCAAGGAAAAGAAAGTAATCAACCATTTAGCAAAATTCAAAATCAGTTAAAGCTATATGCAACGGATGCATTTATTGCAGACTTACGAGAGTACTATCCACATGTTTGTACGGCGTGTGATGTGTTGACTTTCCCAACGCTTATTGCAGAGCCAGTTGCTCGCTTTGACTTCAAGCAGACGGGAAATACACTGACGTTGCATACGATTGAATTGGGCGGCGGTCCTACTGCAGGCGGAGAAGTGGACTATATATTTAAAAAAGTTAACGGAAAGTGGAAAATCGATAGCTATATGTTTACGTTAGTCAGTGCGGATCATTTTAATCTAACAATAGATGAAGCGAAGAAGATCCTAACTTACTTCTATTCGGACCCAAGCCAGAAGCCTGCACGAGTCACTTACAAGTTTTCAAACAGTGAAACTGCGAGTGATTACGTAACGGAAGAAATCTATGAATATGAAGAGTATATTTTCACTATCGAAACGTCTAATAATAGTTTTGATGTGTACTTTGCATCAAATGATGGTAGATTTGAAGAGTATTAAATAAATGTAAAAGTAATCATCGTCAACATGTAGATGATTACTTTTTATATTGCTGTACGCATACTGACTGCTACATTGATGAATTTGGTTAATTTGTTAGAAAAGAATCATTGCGATATACTAATTAGAATCTATAGAGAGAGTGGGGAATTCATTGGGGAAAAAGACAGCGATTATACATTCAGCTATAGAAGTATTTCAAGAACAGGGAATTGAGAAAACGAAAATCTCTGATATCGTCAAGCGTGCAGGAATCGCACAAGGGACGTTTTATTTATACTTTCCATCAAAATTATCTCTAATGCCTGCAATTGCGGAAGTAATGGTTATGAAAACGATTGAAATAGTCAAACAAACGGTTGATGATGAAGCCACGTACCCGAAACAGTTTGAACAAATGGTAGAGGCGATATTTGAAGTGAACAAAGAGTATTACGAAATATTGGCCGTCATCTATTCGGGGCTTGCTTCAACAGAACATATCAGGGAGTGGGAATCGGTATACGCACCATTTTATGAATGGATCAGCGAAAAGCTTGAAGCTGCCAAAATAGCAGGTGCAGTTCGCCAATCGATCAAACCTGACCGGACAGCAAAGATTATTATCGGTCTTATTGAATCGACAGCCGAGCAAGTATTCCTGTATGCACAACATGATGAAAGTGAAGCCGATAGACAGAAAGAAGAAGTCCTTGATTTCATGTCTCATGCACTGCATTTTCAAACAGTGAAAGGTTAACATAGCAAAATGTTAGCTTTTGTGATAAAATGAATGACAGTCAGTCAAATAGAGAGAGAAAACAAATTGGAGCGGATCGTATGAATAAAGCATGGCTATATGTCGCATTAACTAGCTTTTTTGAATTAGTGTGGATTTTTGGATTTAATACAGCGACTCACTGGTGGCATTGGATAGTGATTATAGGCTTTATCTTTGTGGATTTTCATTTCCTCACGAAAGCATGTGAAGGTTTACCAACCGGAACCGTCTATGCGGTATTCGCTGGAATCGGTACAGTCGGTACATCTTTAATGGATGTCATGTTCTTCGGTGAACATATTAGTATAGGGAAGATCTTTTTCATCTTCATTCTAGTACTGGGTGTTGCAGGATTAAAGATAGCGGATGGTCAGGATGAAAAGAAAGTGCTGAAGGGATTGAAAGACGATGGGTTGGATTCTAGTATTCTTGGCAGCTCTAAGTGAGTTTGCCGGTGTGATAGGGCTGAAGAAATTCAGTGAAAAGAAAACATGGGGGAATGGATTATTATACTACGGAGGATTCGGTATCGCGTTCTTCTTTTTATATAACTCCTTTAAGTTTTTGCAAGTCAGTACAGCATATGCCGTGTGGATTGGTATAGGTACAGCAGGTGCCGTACTCATTAATATGGTGTTCTTCGGTGAATCGAAGAGTACAGGTAGAGTAGTGAGTCTTATCCTCATCGTCATCGGCGTAGTTGGACTCAAAGCATTATCATAAAACATATCTCCTATATATAGAAGGAGATGTACTAATAGAATGGAAAATGGACATGCCTATATAAATAAGGCATGTCCATTTTATTGAATCCGAAAGATCAGCTACTGAGTTTTATCGATTCCAAGGCACGTTTACGTATCTCGTGTTCTAACATTTGGATGAACTCGAGATTTAGTTGATACTTTTGCGCCTGTTGATAGGAATAGAGTAACATTTGATCCGATAAATGTAGCACAGTAGAATCGCCTCCTTTAGGATGAATTGATTGAAATCAGTCTGCATGCTTCTCTCTAGATGTTATCTCTTACTTTACCAAAGGAATCTGAAAAGAACAAGCGTTCGAATTGTCCACAGTACCGGTGGGTAAGCTGTGGGTAATATGTGTACTGTTTACATAAACTGCCAAGATATGCGGTGTATAATGTGTATAGAGTTATGAACAAAATATAAATGTCGAATGCTGTCGAGCGAAACTTGTCATTTGCAATGAATAAATAACGAATTCATGAATAGGGCCAGCAGAGTAATAGTTGGATTCTAGTAAATTGATACATAAATAGAAGTAAGACTAGTGAGGAACAAAACTAAAAATCTAATCAATCCATACGAAGTAATAGGGTCTAGGTGGATTATTGATTGAAAGTACAACCATGTCGTCTATTTATATAGTATCGATATTACCTAAGTTTCTTTTCTTCAATGAAAGAAACGAGATTAAGTCAAAAAACTTTTAATAAAATTTGATATGCAATATATCGCACCGTGGCGCGTGTGTAAGCGTATTCAGATGTTTTTAATTAGTCACAATTAACGAAAAACTTTAAAAATACGGTTGACCTTTATTCATATACAAGATATGATTACAACAATCTAGTTCATAGCGGTGAACATTTCACTAGCTGTTCAGAATATTCGACTGAATGAAATTAATATAATTAGCAATTGATTCGTTCAATTAGTTTAGGAGAGATTGCAAATGAGAAGTGACATGATAAAAAAAGGAATCGATCGTGCACCACATCGTAGCTTACTATACGCAGCTGGTGTTAAAACGAAAGACATGAACAAACCATTTATCGGAGTGTGTAACTCCTATATAGATATTATTCCGGGACATATGCACTTGAACAAATTCGCGGAAGTAGTTAAAGAAGCGATTTGGGAAGCGGGCGGCGTGCCGTTTGAATTTAACACAATCGGTGTAGATGATGGAATTGCAATGGGGCATATTGGTATGCGTTATTCATTGCCAAGCCGAGAGTTAATTGCAGATTCAGCAGAAACAGTCATTAATGCGCACTGGTTTGATGGAGTCTTCTATATACCTAACTGTGACAAAATCACACCAGGTATGCTGATGGCAGCTGTTAGAACAAACGTCCCTTCTGTATTCGTTTCAGGTGGACCGATGGAAGCTGGTGTTTCCGCAACAGGCGATGTTCTATCATTAACTTCTGTGTTTGAAGGTGTTGGAGCATACAAGAGCGGTAAGATGTCAGCTGAAACATTGCTTGATATTGAGCAGAATGCTTGTCCTTCATGCGGATCTTGTTCTGGCATGTTCACAGCGAACTCCATGAACTCGTTGATGGAAATGCTCGGTATGGCTCTTCCAGGAAATGCGACAATTCTTGCCACGTCTGATGATCGCCATAGACTAATTAAAGATGCAGCGAAACACTTAATGAATTGTATTAAAAATGATATTAAACCACGTGACATCATCACGAAAGAAACAATCGACGATGCATTCGCACTTGATATGGCAATGGGTGGTTCGACGAATACAGTCCTTCACACATTAGCGATCGCTCACGAAGCAGAAATTGATTACAATATTGAAGATGTTAACGAGGTAGCAAAACGAGTGCCGTACTTATCCAAGATCATGCCAGCTTCAGATTATTCGATGGATGATGTTGAAAAAGCCGGTGGTGTCAGCGCAATTATCAATGAATTGTGTAAAATTGATGGAGCGATACACAAAGATCGTATTACAATCACAGGCAAGACGATTGCGGAAGATGTTGCAGGACATGAAATTACGAATACAGATGTCATACGAACGAAAGATAATCCATATAGTCCAGTAGGTGGCCTGTCCATTCTATTTGGAAACATTGCTCCTGAAGGTTCTGTTATTAAAGTGGGGGCAGTTGACCCTTCTATCACGGAGTTCAGAGGAGAAGCAATTGTCTTTGAATCCCAAGAAGAAGCGCAAGAAAATATTGATAATGACACTGTCAAAGCAGGCCATGTTGTCGTCATTCGATATGAAGGACCTAAAGGTGGACCGGGGATGCCAGAAATGTTGGCACCAACTTCCGCAATTATGGGTAAAGGGCTAGGTAAGGAAGTTGCGTTGATTACAGATGGTCGTTTCTCTGGAGCTTCGCGAGGTATTTCAATTGGACATATCTCACCAGAAGCAGCATCCGGTGGACCGATTGCACTTGTAGAGAACGGAGATATTATCGAAATTGATCTGACGAAACGTACGATCGAACTTGTAGTATCTGATGAAGTTCTTGCAGAACGACGCCACGCATTGAAACCATTTGAACCTAAAATTAAAAAAGGATATCTTGCTAGATATTCGCAATTAGTTACTTCAGCAAGCACTGGTGGAGTTATGAAAATTTAATATACAAAACGTTGATGAGGTTAAAGTAGATAGAAAATGTATTCACAGAGAGCCGGCGGTGCTGCAAGTCCGGCAATACAGCTATTTGCGACATCCCCTCGGAGTGGATTGCTAAAAGGTATACCGATTAGGCAGTCCCGGGCTCGATTTTCGGGCTCGTTAGCAATGAGAAAGTACAGCTTCGGCTTGCTTTTTCTTAAGGTGACTAACGTCACGAACTAGGGTGGTACCATGAAAGCTTTTTCATCCCTATGTAAAGAGAGTAGAATTCTTTGCGTGGGATGAAAAGGTTTTTTTTTTAGGAAAAAACGTCATTGGCTAAAATATATATAGTTGAAAATTGTAAGGAGGAGTTCAGTATGAGTGCTGAAGTACAAGAAAAACAGACTGCATCTACTATGCCAAAGGAACAAGCCGTAAATAAACCTGCAGATGGTTCTGCCATCTTGATTCAATCTCTTAAAGAACAGAACGTAGAAATAATCTTTGGATATCCTGGAGGAGCAGTTCTCCCCATCTATGATGCGCTATATAACGATCCGATACCACACGTATTAGCACGTCACGAACAAGGTGCAATTCACGCGGCAGAAGGATATGCAAGAGTCTCTGGAAAAACAGGTGTGGTCATTGCTACATCAGGTCCAGGTGCAACGAACTTAGTAACGGGCATTACAGATGCCATGATGGATTCACTTCCATTAGTAGTTATTACAGGCCAAGTAGCAACTACAGTGATTGGATCGGACGCTTTCCAAGAAGCGGATATTATTGGAATTACTCAACCAATTACAAAACATAACTATCAAGTGCAAAGTGTAGCGGACATTCCACGTATTTTGCGTGAGGCATTCCACATTGCCTCCACTGGAAGACCAGGCCCGGTCGTAGTCGATGTACCGAAAAATGTTGCAACAGATCTCTTTGTACCCGTTGAAAAAGAAGATAAAGAAGTGAATTTGCCTGGTTATCAGCCAACTATTACACCAAATTATCTGCAAATTCAAAAAGCTTCGAAAGCTATCTCTAATGCAAAAAAGCCCATGATTCTTGCAGGTGCAGGTGTACTTCATGCAGGCGGAACGGTAGAGCTGAAGGAACTTATTGAAACGCATCGTATTCCAGTAGTCAATACATTACTTGGCTTGGGTACAATCCACGGAGAGCATGAACTGTTTTACGGAATGGCTGGAATGCACGGTACGGCAACTGCCAACTATGCTCTAAGCGAATGCGATTTATTGCTCAATGTGGGTGCTCGTTTTGATGATCGTCTAACAGGTAACTTGGATGCATTCTTGCCGAATGCACGGGTCATTCACATAGATATCGATCCAGCAGAGATTGGAAAAAACGTTGTGACTGAAATTCCTATTGTGGCTGATGCGAAAGAAGCGTTAACCGCATTGCTTAAGGCAGATTTCAAATCACCGGACACAGTAGAATGGGTAAGCTATTTAAACGGTTTAGCGGATAAATACCCACTTTGGTATCAAACGGATGAAGAAGCATTATTACCGCAGCAAGCACTTGAGATTATACATCGGATTACAAATGGGGATGCGATCGTCACAACAGACGTTGGACAGCACCAAATGTGGACTGCTCAATATTATCGTTTCAATAATCCGGATAACTGGGTAACTTCAGGTGGATTAGGAACAATGGGCTTTGGCTTCCCAGCTGCAATCGGTGCACAACTTGCAAGACCGAAAGAGCGTGTCATTGCTATTGTTGGAGACGCGGGCTTCCAAATGACAGCACAAGAGCTTTCACTTCTTCAGGAAATGCGGATTCCGGTGAAAGTCATCATTTTAAATAACGGTGCACTAGGTATGGTACGTCAGTGGCAAGAGACATTCTACGAAGAACGTTACTCACAGTCACTAGTTCCAGTACAACCAGACTTCATTAAATTGGCGGAAGCATATGACCTGAAAGGGTATCGCATTCACAATTTAGAAGAAGCGGAAAAGGTATTTACAGAAGCGCTATTATCTGACGAGCCGGTCTTGATTGATTGCCGAGTGAAACAACGTGAAAACGTCTATCCGATGGTTGCTCCAGGTAAGGGATTACAAGACATGATTGGAGTGAGTCCTCAGTGAAACGAATTATTACAGTAACAGTAATTAATCAGAGCGGAGTGTTAAACCGTGTAACGGGACTGCTAATGAAGCGTCAATTCAATATTGAAAGTATGACTGTTGGTGCTACGGAACAGCCAAATAGATCCAAGATGACCTTTCAAGTTCATGTAGAAGATGAAACCAAAATTGAACAACTTGTAAAACAGCTGCAAAAGCAGATTGATGTTATTACAGTGAAAGATATAACAGACAAAGCAATCGTGTTACGTGAGTTAGCGCTAGTAAAGGTCATCTCACCACCACAGATTCGCTCTGAGATGAATAGTATTGTGGAACCTTTCCGTCCGACTATAGTCGATTCCGGAAAGAATGTAGTAACGTACCAAGTAACGGGTGATCCAGATAAAATCGAAGCGTTTATCGATTTGCTGAAACCATATGGCATCAAAGAATTAACACGAACTGGCGCAACCGGCTTTGCCCGCGATATGCAAAAGGTTCAAGCACCACAGTTATCAATTTTAAAATAATAACACACACACACTAGGGGGAAATTAAAATGACGAAAATGTATTATAACCAGGATATCAATGAAGGACTATTAGAAGGAAAAACTATCGCAATTATTGGCTACGGTTCACAAGGGCACGCACACGCACGTAACTTGAAAGATTCAGGATTCAACGTAGTAGTAGGAATTCGTGCTGGAAAATCATTCGACCAAGCGAAATCGGACGGCCTTGAAGCACTTTCAGTAAAAGAAGCTTCTGAAAAAGCAGACTTGATCATGATCTTACTGCCGGATGAAAACCAAAAAGCAGTATACGAAGCAGAAATTGAACCAGCTCTTGCTAAAGGAAAATCTTTAGTATTCGCACACGGTTTCAACGTACACTTCGGTGAAATCAAACCACCTGCTGACGTAGATGTATTCCTAGTAGCTCCAAAAGGACCAGGACATCTTGTACGTAGAACGTTCGAAGCTGGCGGCGGAGTTCCTGCACTATTCGCAGTGTATCAAGACGTATCTGGCCAAGCTAAAGATGTTGCTCTTGCATATGCAAAAGGTATCGGATCTGCTCGTGGTGGTGTTTTGGAAACAACATTCGAAGAAGAGACAGTTACAGATCTATTCGGAGAGCAAGCTGTACTATGTGGTGGCTTAACTTCACTAGTTAAAGCTGGATTCGAAACTCTAGTAGAAGCTGGATACCAGCCTGAACTAGCTTATTTCGAAACATTGCATGAAACAAAACTAATCGTTGACTTAATGTATGAAGGCGGAATGGCTGGAATGCGTTACTCCATCTCTGACACTGCTGAGTGGGGCGATTTCGTTTCTGGACCACGCGTAATCGATGCAGATACAAAAGCACGTATGAAAGATATTCTAACTGACATCCAATCAGGTAAATTCGCAAAAGAATGGATTGAAGAGAATGAAAACGGACGTCCTAATTTCAACGCAATCGAAGAAGCAGAAGCTAAGCACCAAATCGAAGAAGTAGGACAGAAGCTTCGTTCTATGATGCCATTCATCAACGAAGGAGCTAAATCAAAAGAGGAAGAAGTGGTAGCGAGTGAGAAAAATTGATCTTTTCGATACAACTCTTCGCGACGGTGAGCAATCTGCAGGAATTAATTTAAATACGGTAGAAAAATTAGAGATCGCTCGTCAGTTAGAAAAACTTGGGGTAGCAGTTATTGAAGCAGGATTTCCTGCTTCTTCTCCAGGTGATTTCGAAGCCGTTCAACGCATTGCCAATACAGTGAAAAATTCTACTGTTACAGGTCTTGCTAGAGCAATGAAAAATGACATTGATGTCACATGGGAAGCGTTACGTGGCGGAGAACAACCGCATATCCATGTGTTTTTAGCTACATCACCCATTCATATGGAGTATAAGTTAAAGAAGTCTCCGGACGAAGTAGTGGATATTGCAGTAGATGCAGTCAAATACGCCAAACAGTATTTCCCTCTCGTTCAGTGGTCGGCAGAAGATGCTTTCCGTTCTGATAAGGAATACCTTGTACGTATTATTAATCAAGTAATTGCGGCAGGAGCTACAACTATTAATGTTCCGGATACTGTAGGCTATGCAACACCTGCAGAATACGGCGCTCTATTCAAGTATTTGAAAGAGAATGTAACAGGAATAGAGAACGTGAAACTTTCAGCTCATTGTCATGATGACCTTGGGATGGCTGTTGCAAACTCCATTGCGGCAGTTGAGAATGGTGCGGACCAAGTAGAATGTACGATTAACGGTATTGGAGAGCGCGCTGGCAATGCAGCATTAGAAGAAATTGCTGTCGCCATGCACATCCGTAAAGACTTCTACAACATAGAAACTGGGATCAACTTAAAAGAGATCAAAAAAGCTAGTCAGCTTGTTAGCCGGTTGACAGGGGTAGTTATCCAGCCAAACAAAGCAGTCGTCGGAAAGAACGCATTCGCCCATGAATCTGGAATTCACCAGGATGGCATGCTGAAAAACCGTGAGACATACGAAATTATCACGCCAGAATTAATTGGTGAAACGGATATACCGTTAGCATTAGGTAAACACTCCGGACGTGCTGCGTTCAAAGATCGGGCAATGACTATGGGGTTTGAATTGACTGATCATCAATTAAATGAAGCATTTGATGACTTCAAAAAATTAGCAGACCGTAAAAAAGAAATTACAGAAGACGATTTGTTTGTTCTATTTACAGGACAACAATTGGCGGATACGGATACACCGATTTACGAATTGCATAATGTTCAAGTACAATACGGAACGAATAATATTCCGACAGCTACTGTGACAGCGACAGTGCCAAGCGGAGAAACAGTTACTGTGGCAACGACTGGCGCAGGTTCTGTTGAATCAATTTTCAACGCACTGGAATTGGCTGTTAAAGGTGAAGTACTCATTCTCGATTATCGTGTAACATCGATCGGTAAAGGCCGCGATGCACTGGGAGAGGCAGTAGTCAACTTAAGACATAACGGACTCGAGCTTACTGGCCGAGATGTAGCGCAAGACGTGCTAGAAGCGTCTGCAAAAGCTTATTTGAATGCTATCAATCGTCAACTAGTTCGCGAACAATTGCGGAAAGAAGAGTTAATGAAATAAGCAACATATCAAAGGGATAGAGTATTCGATCGAGTGATACGAGATTGATCAAGGAGGAGAAGTTCTATGGAAAAGAAAGTAGCAGTATTACCCGGAGACGGCATAGGACCCGAGGTAGTAGCAGAGGCAGTTAGAGTATTGGAAGTGATCGGCAGACGTTTTAACCATACATTCCATACAGAATATGGACTAATCGGTGGAGCGGCGATTGATGAAAAGAATAACCCACTTCCTAAAGAGACAATTGAGTTATGTGAGTCAAGCGACGCCATTCTTCTAGGAGCAGTGGGTGGTCCTAAATGGGATCAGAATCCATCTGAATTACGACCGGAAAAAGGGTTGCTTGCGATACGTAAACATTTTGATCTATTTGCAAACCTTCGTCCTGTTGCAGCTGTACCTTCTTTGATCCAGGCTTCTCCTTTAAAAGAAGACATCATCAAAGAGGTCGATATGATGATTGTTCGGGAATTAACTGGAGGTCTTTACTTCGGTAAACCGAGCCATCATACAGATCAATCAGCTGTTGATACGCTTGTATATACGCGCAAGGAGATCGAACGTATTGTCGACAAAGGTTTTGAGTTGGCTCGCCTGCGTAAAGGCAAAGTAACTTCTGTGGACAAAGCGAATGTGCTTGAATCCAGTAAGCTTTGGAGAAAGATTGTAGAAGAGAAGAAAGTACAGTATCCAGATGTAGAAGTAGAACATCAGCTAGTGGACTCCGCAGCCATGAAGTTAATTACAAATCCTGCACATTTTGATGTAATCGTTACTGAAAATATGTTTGGAGATATCTTAAGTGATGAAGCGTCTGTCATTACAGGGTCACTTGGATTACTACCTTCAGCGAGTGTGCGTTCAGACGGTTTAGGTTTGTATGAACCAGTTCACGGTTCAGCACCGGATGTAGCAGGTCAGGGAATTGCAAATCCAGCAGCAACTATTCTTTCAGTCGCTATGATGCTAAAGTATTCATTTGGATTGGAAACGGAAGCAACTGCTATTGAAAAGGCTGTTAATACAGTATTTGAAGAAGGTCACTTCACAGCAGATTTAGCTGGTAAGGATCAACGTTCATTAACGACTAAAGAATGGACAGATAAGATTGTAGATGAATTGGATCTTCAGTTCGTTTCCAACAGTATCATGTTCTCGTATATTTAAATAAATACCGCTGTCTATGTCTCGACATGCACATGAGGGCATACCGAAATTGGTGCGCCCTTTGTGTGTAGCTAGAGAAATGACTGACGAGTTGAATCTGATGCCACACATTCATATGGTAATGGCTTGGAAGGGGAAACAATTATGGCTAAAACAATTATTGAGAAAATATGGGATGAGCATATTGTGTACGAAGAAGAGGGAAAGCCCGATCTACTATATATTGATCTTCATTTGATTCATGAAGTGACATCACCACAGGCATTTGAAGGATTGCGTCTAGCAAACCGCAAAGTGCGTCGACCGGATCTTTGTTTTGCTACTATGGATCACAACGTTCCGACTAAAAACTTACCGGTAATCAATGACCCAATTGCAAAAAAACAAATTACAACACTTGCAAAAAACTGTGAAGAGTTTGGCGTTCAATTGGCTGATATGGAACATCCTGACCAAGGAATAGTACATATTATCGGTCCTGAACTTGGATTGACACAGCCAGGAAAGACCATTGTTTGTGGTGACAGCCATACCTCAACACACGGTGCATTCGGAGCGATTGCATTCGGAATCGGGACAAGTGAAGTAGAGCATGTATTATCTACACAAACACTATGGCAAGGTAAACCGAAAACGATGGAGATCCGCGTGACAGGTAAAATCGGCTTTGGCGTAACAGCTAAAGATATTATACTGGCAATTATTTCGAAGTTTGGAATTGGTGTGGGTACTGGTCATATCGTCGAGTACACAGGGGAAGCAATTCGTGGACTTACAATGGAAGAGCGTATGACAATATGTAATATGTCCATTGAAGCGGGAGCAAAAGCAGGTTTAATTGGCCCAGACGAAACAACAATCAATTATCTACGTGGTCGCCGGTATGCACCACAAGGCGAAGAATTTGAAGCGGCAGCAGAGCGTTGGCTCGCATTGAATACGGACGAAGACGCAGTATATGATCAAGTTCTTGAAATTCATGCAGATGAAATCGAACCATTTGTAACGTGGGGAACGAACCCGTCTATGGGATCTGGGATTTCAGCTAACATTCCTACAACTGCAGAATATGTATCTGAAACAGACAAATCCGCACTTCGTTCCGCGATGGAGTACATGGGACTTGAAGAAGGAATGGCGTTAACCGATATTGAAATACAACACGCATTTATTGGTTCATGTACAAATGCGCGTCTTAGCGATTTAGAAGCAGCGGCGAATGTGGTAAAAGGTAAACACGTTCATCCGACTGTAACTGCAATTGTCGTACCAGGTTCACGCACTGTGAAAAAGCAGGCGGAAGATATCGGTCTCGATAAAATCTTCACCGATGCAGGTTTTGAGTGGAGAGAGTCAGGATGTAGTATGTGTTTAGCTATGAATGATGATGTAGTACCAGCCGGCGAGCGCTGTGCTTCTACATCCAACCGCAACTTTGAAGGACGCCAAGGTGCAGGCTCACGCACACATCTAGTCAGCCCATCCATGGCTGCAGCGGCTGCTCTACACGGACATTTCGTAGATGTTCGTAAAATTGATGCAGCTGTGCAAATTTGAGGAGGGTATTCAGATGGAACCAATTAATAAAATAGAGAGTGTACTCACTCCGTTAGATAAAAATAACGTTGATACAGATCAGATCATTTCCAAAGAATTCTTAAAACGCATTGAGCGTACTGGCTTCGGGCAATATTTATTCTATCACTGGCGTTTTCATGCAGATGGCACAAAGAATGAAGAGTTCGTGTTGAATGATCCTCGATACGATGGTTCAACTATCCTCGTTGCACATGAGAACTTCGGCTGTGGATCATCCCGTGAACACGCACCTTGGGCAATTTTAGATTACGGCTTCCGTGTAGTCATTGCTCCAAGCTTTGCAGATATCTTCTACAGTAACTGCTTCAAAAACGGAATATTACCGATTACGTTATCTGTTGCAGAAATTGATGAATTTTTACACAAAGGGAAAGAAGCCCCGTATACATTAACAGTTAGTCTTGAAGACCAGACTGTAGCGGGCGAAGATGGGTCGGTGTATAGCTTCAATATCGATCCATATTCTAAAAAAATGTTATTAAATGGTTGGGATGAGATTTCGCTAACATTCCAATATGAAGACAAGATTACAGAATACGAACAGAAGCATGCATGATTCAAAACAGTTCATCGCTTACTTAGCGTGAACTGTTTTTTTACGTATTCGGGTACCTTGAGGAAGAGTAAAAATAAAGTGTGAAACTTTGAAACTAATTCTGTCTTTTCGCGTCTGTACGGTACGGTTGCGGAGAATAGAAAAGAGGCCTTAGTAAGTAGCACCGCAAAATGGTATGGAATATTCCTCCTTTACGATGAAAGTCCAAATGAAATGTTTGATATGCTATAATTATCGAAGGAAACTACATACTAAAACTAAGACAATCAGAGAGTGGGGTTGATTTTAAAGATGTCCAGCGCATCAAAGAAAAGTACATTCGCAATTTTAAATTCATTTCTAATCGCGACGTTAGTATGCTTCATTGCACTCCCAATTAATGCGCAAGCAGAAACGGTAAACCAGCGTTTCTCCGATGTCAGCAATGAATATTGGGCAAAGGATGAAGTAACACAACTCGTGGAAGAAGGAATCATTAACGGGTATCAAGATTTACAATACCGTCCGGGAATTAGCATCAAACGTGGGCAAGCTGCAAACTTGCTGACTGCTGCATTGAAGCTGCCTGAAGCTCCCTATCAGCCGATATTCAAGGATGTCAGCGCGAAATCCTCCCACTTACGCGGTGCCATGTCTACTTATCAAGAAGGCATATTTAGAGGGAAGCCCGATGGAAACTTCGGTGTTAGTGATGAATTAACACGTGAACAAATGGCAAGTGTGTTAGTTAATGCATTTAAATTAAAAGACACAGGTGAAAAAGTACACTTTACGGATGAGAAAAGTATTAGTGAATCTCACAGATATGGCGTAAAAGTACTGATGCAGCACGGTATTACAACAGGTAAAGAGGATGGATCTTTTGCGCCGAAACTTTCCGTAAACCGTGGTTCATTCGCTGTATTCCTACATAGAGCAATGATTCAAGCAGGACTGCTCGAAAAAAAGCAACCGATTGTTTTCAATAAAACACAAACTATGGGGAAATTTGAACCCATTCGTTTTAATCAATATCTTACGGAAGTGCCCTTGACACAAGAAGGACAGACGTACTTGCGTTCAAACCATTACATGTCTTTATCAGCTAAACGGGTAAAAGCACATGGACATGCAACGGATCATATTTATGTCTATGGTGTCAGTGAAAGAAAAAGCACAAGAGTCACTGTAACGAAACGAGAATTGCCAAACGGTGATTACTTTACATTCGTTGAGTTAAGAAACCCGGACCGTCTGCCGATCCGTGTCGATTTGGTACGTATCGATGGAGATATACAAACGAATACAATCGAACGATTTGATAAATTTCCAATGAAAAAAGATGTCGATGATACATTCGGATTCGATATAGCTACTTCGCCAGTTGGTGTTCTCGAAACGATTTCACAACAAGGTACTGGTCAGCAAATGATTTCGAAAACATATCGTTCACGTGAACTGGAGTTAAAGTATCGTAATGGTGCAGTCAGCCGGACGCGTGAACTTCAGGACGAGAAAGAATCTTACAGCAATATTTTAATGGGCAATAATCGTGTGTCAGTGTATGAATTGAATTCTAGAGGATACGATGTGGTGGATCAATGGTATCTTTCATCCAATAAAAAGTTGTTCTCGTCGAAGGAAAGATTGGATTCATGGCTTCGTGAATCTATTACCAACTATAAAAAGCGTAACAAATGGTATACAGCTGAAGGTCCATACAATAAAATGGCAACAACTATCGAACCAATGCCTGCTTCTGGGCGAGGATATGGTCGAAATTTACTTCTAGTAAAAGAAGATCGTGTCATGTTGTTATACAATCAAACGAAAGAACGCTATTATGAAGATATTTTGCATAACTCCTTTACGAACTTAGCTGTCTTCAGAGGAAGTAAGCCATATTGGGAAACTGAAGTGACGAGTACGTATTTGACGAATTTATATAACTTCACAGCACCTTTCGTCGATACGCGCTTCAATGAACAGATTGCCTTATTCCTTTATAATGGGGGAAAAGCATTCAATCATACAGATTATAATGAAGGTTTGCGAAACTATGCGAACCTACTTGTACAGCAGCATAGGAAAGGGAATGTAAATTTCTTGTCTCCAACTGCCTATTATATCCCGGATTACTTCCCAGCAAAATCACAGGTGAAGACCCATACGTCAATGAACCATTTACTTGGCGGCATGAATATTCTCTTGCTTGCGTTCCAGGAGTTCAATGATCCCGTCTATTTGGAAAATGCCAGTGCCATCGAAAAAGCGATTCGCTTCGAAGAAAAGAACTGGACCCGTTCTAATGGGGACATTTGGTACAAACGTGCTCCAAATGGTCAGTTTTCAGGAACAGACTATGTTCATTTGACATTGGAAGACTTAATTCACTCTTATGAGAAATGGTCACAAATCGATCAATCGAAAGCCAAAGTATTTGAGCGGATGATTAAGTCGAAAGCTGGTTATTTAAACAGTACGAAAAAAGGGTATACGACCAAGATCAAAGAAGGTCTGAAACGTATTAACATGTCTAACTTATTGCCTGCAGGTAAAGAGTATACAGACGCGTTATAATAATGAAGACACCATCTCCGTTCGAATAGGAGATGGTGTTTTTGTTATTTTGGGGAAGAATTAAGGGGGATGGCAATTTTGATTGACGTTTCGGGTTATCCTTCTGAAGAGTAATAGAGCGGTTACTAACGGACATAGAGCGCTTGCACATATTCATAGAGCGATGTATTAATTAGGTAGAGCGCTTTCGAGGGATCATAGAGCACCTCTGAAAGTTTTATGAGCGGATATCGTGGAACTATGAGCGTTTCCTCTTAATGAAATGACAGTAAGCGACTGCGGATCAATCAACATGGATTACTCTTCACACTAAAAACCACCAACTCCAAAGCTTCCGGAGATGGTGGTTTTTAGTGTGTATTTAATTAACGAGCGTCACTAAATCGGAACGGATCCAGCCGTATGGTTCGTTGATTTGTTGCGTACCTGGATTACTATCCATTCGCACCTTGTACCAAACGAAGCCATCCGCGCCTGTCGTGCGATCCGTAACAATCAACGGATAACCGAATGCGGCTAGATTGCCTGGATGCTTAGGCTTGTATGAGAATAGAATATTATTTCTATTCACCGCTTCAGGGCTTGTCCGGATATTGACCGCAGTATTGCCAGTGTATGAAATCACAGCTAACTGCGCTTGGTTTGCATCTTTATTCCCGAGGAACTGATCGATCCGCCACATATGGCCGGCAATCTTGCTTCCCCAGAAAGGATCGGATGCATACTTCATATTGAAACCAACTGCTTTATTACCGGGAGCTGCACCATTGGCATAAGCACCGAGTGGATTCGCATAGTTTAAGTTAATGTAGCGAGTAATGAATGCATCGACACTTCTGGTAGGGTTTCCGTAGACTTCACCTTTATCCGGTGAAGAGTCGAATACGCGGATGCCGAAAATATTGTTTTTCTGCTGAGCATTGCCGCTCATGCCGTAATCACTCTCATGTATAGCGGTTGCTAAGATGAACATCGCATTCACATTATGCTGTTTCTCCATTTGTTTCACATACGTACCCAGTCCAATTAATTTCGACTTGGATGTAGCATTTTTATAACGTGCAATACCTGTCTTCTGTCTTGCTTGTAATGCGTTAGAAATAAAACGATCCAGTTCCTGTCCTGTGTAAGTGGAAGGCTGGCGCACCGATTGGAATTGGAAGTACGGATAATAGGTAATCGTTGCTGCGCCGTTTAATTCTTTAAAATGAACTCCATCGTTACTCGTATAGGTCTGTCCTTTTTTCATTGCAGGAGAAGCAGGGCCTACTGTATACTCTGCGTAACTACCTTTATATTGTTTCGTTTTCGCATCGTATGTACGATAATAGGGTTGGTGAAGTAGTAAGCCATCACTTGTTACTTTATATTGGCTTGCACCTTTTGATAACAGTGAAGGGATTAGATCAATTTCTGCGTGTTTCGCATAATAGGTATAGCCGCCTACGTCTACGACAATGCGTTCAGGGCTACTGCCTATATAGTCTAGTTCATACCCTTTTTGCACATATGTCACTTCGTTTTTTAATGCAGGATCACTATATAATGACGTATATTGCTTAGGGTTTTCTGAAGCAAACGCCTGACCTGACTTCATTTTGATAATTTTATTATTAACGGAAATGGTCTGAACGATAGAAGAAGCATTATATGCAGCCAATGCGTCTTCAAACGTGATGTATGATTCATCTGTTACATTCAGCTGTCTGTTGGAAATCGAGCTAACTTTATGCACTTTAGGATTTTCCGTGCCGCCAACATTCGTAGGAGGACGGGTACTACCTTTTCCATCAGCTACTGCGAACATACGGAATAAAAATGCGGAAGCATGAGCAATCGTTGCGTTACTTGTAGGTTTGAAATACCCTTGATCGCCTCGTATGATATTCAATGAAGAAGCCGCAGAAACAGCCGGTATGAAATTCGACGAGATTTTCTTGCTATCTTTAAATTGAACGGTAGTTGAATTGACAGGGATATTGAGGAAGCGGAATGCTTTAAATATCATGCCTGCCATTTGCTGTCGGGTAATCTGCTGTCTCGCTTTAAATGTACCATCGGGATATCCAGCTAAAATTCCAGCGCCTGCAGCGTTTTGAATTTCAATTGTGCGGGAATGGTTTGCTGTTAAATCTTTAAAGGTATATCTTGTCGAAGCAGGTAATTCGAGTGAACGTGCCAAATACGAAGCAAATTCTCCTCGTGTCACCGCACGATTCGGATAGACATTCCCTTTAGCGTCCTTTTGAATTACTCCTTTATCTACCCAAAATGTCAGCTCTTGCTGCACTTGGTGACCAGTGAAATCATTTGCACTCGCCACCGGTGTGAAGATAGGAGAAGCGACTAAAAGTAAAAGTGTCAGTAATGTAATCAAACGTTTCAAATCAAAACCTCCTATATAAATCTCCTACTATTGTAGCAGAAAGGGCTAGTATTGGTAAGCACCTTTTGGTATATTAATAGACTATTATTATAATAAACTCCTATATGGTAGGGGGTGTATATAGATCGATAGGGTGAGAGTGCATACTAATTATGTAAATTACTCATTCACGTTGAAATACCAAATATAGCAATAAACGACAATCTACAATTATTCGAAAAGATGCAACGAATGCTTTCACTATTCCGTCCTAGATAGTGATATAATGCAACAAGGAACTAGCAAGCGTAGAAAGGGTTTTATAGACTAATGAATATATGGAAACAGCGAGTAGATAAATACTCCACAAGTACAATACTGATTGCAGTAGCTGTGATGCTCATTGCATTATTGTTACCGTCAAAAATAGCATTGCTCGGAACGGCCTTATTTTTTGTCTTATTTTCTATTATTAAACCACAGCAAAGTATTCTATTTCTGGTCATCTACGTCAACATACGACCATTTTTGCTGGAAGTGAATAGTGGACTGAAATTGATAGGAGACTTAATAATATTTGTCGTATTTGCGTGGACTTTGTTCCATTACCGGCATAATCTCCGTTCTTTATTTACATTCAAATGGTTTGAGTGGTCCTACTTCGCCTTTATTTTATTTGGCTCAATCGTAGGATTCCTAAACGATGTCACCCCTACATCTATCATTTTCCAAGTTCGAACATTTTTGATTATGTATTTGCTATACTACATCATTTCAAGAATGACGTTGACGAACAAATGGTTGCAACAACTTGCCTGGACGACGGTTTGGTTGAACATTGTGATGTCGCTTCATGGCTTAGTAGAAAAACTGTCATTGCGTCAGTTACTGCTACCTGAAGAATGGAAGTATAAAGTTTTATCTGCAACAAATGCTGTGCGTATTTACGGACTTACCGGTAATCCTAACTCTTTGGCATTATCTCTGTTTTTCGGGATTATCGGGATCGTTTATTTGCAACATGTCTACCAGCAAAATAAATACAAATGGACATTCCGTGTTTTGCTCGTATTGTTCTTCGGTATTCTAGTTCTTACCTATTCAAGAGGAACTTGGATTTCCGCAGTAGTGTTCGGTATAGTCTTCATTCTCATGACAAGAAAATGGTATCTCTTGAAGCGATTGGTGATTGCAGGTGTTGCATCAATTATCCTGATATATTATCCAGTTAACCTAGCTGTACAATATATACAAACGTTGGGTGTAGAAATAGAAGAGAAGCCTGACGGAGCTGGAAGTATCGGTGGCCGCTTCGGCGAAACATTTGATGAGAAAAACTTAGCGCTCATGACTGAAAGCGGACGATTCTTCTATATAAGTAAAGGGTTTGAGATCTTCAGCGATCATCCTATTACGGGTACCGGATTCGGTTCATTCGGTGGTTCGGCTACTTTGTCGTACGGTTCACCGATTTATGATCACTATGGCATCAGTTCGGATATCTATGGCGGGAAGTATTTTTATTCAGATAATCAATATATTCAAGTCATTGCAGAAACCGGTGTAATCGGTGTATTGATTTTTGCGCTCTTCTTGCTTAGTATGCTGTGGTACTTCTGGAAATCACGACACACGAATTTCGGTGTGTTTATGATTGCGCTATGGTTTTCAACAGGCGTTTCCGGAATGTACTATAATATTTGGGAACTAAAGATGTATACTTTGTTCTACTTTATCTTGCTTGGCGCATTTGTTGCGTTTAGCAAGCAGCGAGACACATCGAAACCTACGAATGGTTAATCCATTCGTAGGTTTTTTTATTTGGTTTGTTCGTTTTTATGTAGGTGATCATAGTAACGGCTTTTTCGCTCATTGTTCTTGTGGGACCGCTCTATGCTGTATGGGATTCGCTCAATGTCGGCTGCTATCCGCTCAACGTTACTCGGAATTTGCTCAATGTCCACCGCCATCCGCCCAATATCACTTGCTACCCGCTCATATCCATCAACCGCCCACCCCAAAACATCAAAACTCCAATCCGCCACCTCAACGAAAACCCAATATCACTCTTAAATTCCATAAACCCTCTTTTTTCTACTTATTTCGTTCAAACGGTACATGAAAACATAGGCCTAATTTGATAGACTATAGATTGATAAGAGTAGGAAAGGTGGAGTTGTGTTATCGTACAAAATACTTTGCTGTCTCGCACGAAGCGGAAAGTAGTCGTTACCGCTATGTCAGCAGCTATGCTAATTTCATTGCCATTTTCAGCGGCAGCCAGCACGAAAGTTGTTTCTAGTTACCCCGTGTCTTCAGGTGTTACCTATTCTCACTATACATATTCAGCAAGTAGTCACATCAATCACATAGGCGTTGATCTGAGTGACCCGTTCACGAAACTGAAAATGGGTCTTCCCGCACCTATATCAAAAACGGCGCCTACATTGACTTTGGCAAACCGAGATTCTAAAGAAGGCCATCGCGTTGTAGGTGCAGTAAACACTTCGTTCTTCGATATGAAGACAGGTATGCCGATGTATCTGTTATCCGAAGGCAATGAAATCGTGAATGGCGGCGTCATCTCGAGTGCAAGCTCATATTATGTCAGCCATCCGATTGCGTTTGGTGTAACGAGTAACGGTCTTTCAGAAATTGATTATTTTAATCTAGGAATTGAAGTTGGAGTCAATGGCAACACCTTTCAAATGACGGGTCTGAACCGTGAGCGTCAGGCAGATGAAACGATCGTCTTCACCCCGCAACATGTGAAAAACACGACCGGTTCCAATGAATACGGTATTGAATTAGTTGTTGAAACGAGTGCGCCGATCACATCAACACATTACGGACAGCAACTTCAAGGTAAAGTGGTTAACATACGTGGTTATGGAGATAAAAAAGCAGTAACTATACCGAAAAATGGTTTTGTCGTATCCATTCATGGGAAAAAAGGATTGGATCGCTTTAAGTCCGTTGCTGTTGGAGATCCGCTAGCATTGAATCTATCGATTGATGATAAATGGAAAGACTCTGAATTCATGATGGCGAGTGGTCCGATGCTTGTTAAAGACGGACAACGTCATATCACTATGGATACGAATAACTGGCGTGCGACAGCCAAGACGGCAAGAACGGCTATTGCGATTAGTAAAGATAAAAAACAAGTGCAGATGGTGACGGTTGATTCAAGAGCTGGATATAGTAACGGCATGACATTGACTCAATTTGCAGATTACCTTGTATCTCAAGGGTATGACCGCGCGTTGAACTTTGACGGTGGCGGTTCCACTACGATGGGAATTCGTAACTACGGTAGTAACCAAGTCGTGTTGGCTAATCGTACATCCAATTCTACACAACGTAACATCTCAGCTATTCTTGAAGCAGTAAGTACTGCACCAACAGGACAACCGGCATACGTAAGTGCTTCCCGGTCACAAATGGGGGAGATGTTAGTCGGTGCAACTGCTGACTTGAAAATCAATCATGTATTGGATGCGCATTATAATCCCATTGTGCCGAACGCATCCCAAGTGAAGACGACATCTGCAAAAGGAACGGTTGAAGGAACAGGTCTGACATATAAAGCAGTTCAGGCAGGAGAAGATCGTATCAGCGTCAACTATGGATTGGCTGAACAATCTTTCCCCGTCACGGTCATTGACCAGCCTGCGAGACTTGATGTGAAATCTACTGCAACTAGCGTCAAGCCAGGGGAGAAAATCACATTTACTGCGACACCGGCAGATGCTTCTGGAAAACCGATTATCTATCAACCGCACCAATTAGTATGGAGCGTTACCAATGATCTGGGTTCCATCACTTCTTCAGGAACATTTACGGCAACGAAAGCAGGAAAAGGCCAAGTGCAGGCGACTCTAGGTAAGAAAGTGATCTCTGTACCAGTTGAAGTGAAGTCCACTGAAGCTCCGCCTAAACCAGTGGAGCCTGTGCCACCTATTATAGATAATCCAAGTAATGAATTATTTAAAGATGTACCGTTGTCTTATGCTTACGCGACAGAAATCTATTTCCTACGGGATCGCGGTATCATCAATGGAGACACGGACGGAACATTCAATCCTGGTAATACGTTATCAAGAGAGCACGCGGCATTAATTTTAAGTCGAGCGTTCAATTTACCACCAGCAGAGGAAGCGAGAAGAGAGTTTAGTGATGTTCCAAAGACACATCGCTATTACAATGAAATCAGTGCCATCGCCAATGCTAATATCGTAGGCGGCCATTCTGACGGGACATTTGATCCAACAGGACAATTGACTCGTTCGCAGATGGCGATGATTTTAGTCAAAGCCTATAGTTTAGAAGGAGAGTCTACGAAGAAATTCATAGACGTCTCACCGCAACATGGCGCGTACAAGCAGATTCATATTTTGGCGAACCACGGAATTACTACTGGGAATGAAAAAGGCGAATTCATGCCAGGTAAACCGGTCAATCGTGCCCAATTCAGTGCATTCCTATATAGAAGTATAGCGAAGTAATTATAGAAGCCTTCCAATCCCTGGCATGTCCTTGGTTTGGAAGGCTTCTCTGTCTTTTGAATACACTATAAAAGGTCACTCTGCTATACTTATATCAAATGAACTGTAGAGGATGGTATAAATTGAAAATAGGAATAGTAGGGAACTATGGAAATGACAATAACGGCGATGAAGCCATTTTATTGAGTCTCATTTCACAAGTTACATCGACCTTCAATGTCCCAAGCGACGTCATTACGGTATTCAGCAATAACCCGAAGCAAACTGCGAAACGCTATCAAGTGATGAGTGCACCTTTATATTATAAAAAGGGTAACGCGGTGAAAACGTTCGGTGCCACGTATCTTCAAAACAAAAAGATCGTTAAAACATTCGACTTGCTCATTATAGGCGGTGGCGGAATTTTAATGGATCTTTATAAACGCGAAGCACCATTATATGGATCGTACGCTATGATGGCTAAGAATTCTGGCGTTCCGTATGTTATTTACGGCTGTGGAGCAGGTCCTCTTAATAGTGAGCTAGGTAAATGGTTCATCCGCTACATGGGCAAACATGCTGAGAGTATTTCAGTGAGAGATCCTGAATCAGCTGATTTATTGAAGGCAGTAGGCGTACAAAAACCTGTAGAAGTGATAGGGGATCCAGCGTTTTCATTAAAACGTGAGCGCAAAGCGACAGCTGATCGTCCACTGAAAATCGGTATTACAGCTGTACCTTATTATCATGCGGGGTACTGGCCGGAGAGTAAGGAAGATATCTATCAACAGTATATAGAAGGAATGGCGAGAAATTTAGATGAACTGGCCGCTAAACAGCCTGTTGAAATCACATTCTTCGCGACCAAGTTCCCTCAAGACGCCGATGTTACGAAAGATATTCAATCCTTAATGAAGGAAGCGGAAAAGACTACGGTTATCGATCGTAATCTATTACCCGTTGACTTACTGCAAATTTCCGCTGAACAAGATATCGTAATCGGCACAAGACTACACTCGTTAATCTTAGCTACATGTACGGCAACACCTGTCATAGCTGTTTGTTACCATCACAAAGTGACAGACTTCATGAAACTTGCTGACCTATCAGAAGTGGCGATTCCAATTGGTGAAATGCATAAAGCAGACGACCACTTCTCTAAAGCCTTTGATTCACTGGCGGTAGATTGGAAAGAGACGTGTGCTAAAACTGAAAAACTTTCCGCTTCATTATATGAAGAAGCAATGAAAGGGACAAAACAATTTACGGACGCAATTAAAAAGAACAAATAAAAAAGCATATGAAATGAATCATATGCCCCGGCTGAAGGTCCATCCTAAATAAATAGGAATGGTCTTCAGTCTTTTTTATATTAAAATCCTAAAAGCGCTCGCACTTCATTTAAATATGTCTGACTTACTGGTAGCTCCGTACCGTCAATCAGCTTAATCACAAGATTCGAAGAGAAATCCCGCGAAATCTTTTCAATACAATTCATATTAATAATATACGAACGATGAATTCGTAAGAAATTCCTCGGCAAACGAAGGTGTAAATCTTTCAGCGTGAAACTAATATTATAATTATCGCCCGCTGTGTAAAACCACGTCTTCTTATGTAAACTTTCTACATAACTAACCTGATCCAATGGAATAGGGAACCACTCGTCCTCTTTCTTCCCTGTTAGAAACTGCAACTGATCTTTCTTGAGTACGTGGAAGTTAGGAGGAAGGATAATAATTAACGCACCATTTTCACCTTGTACATCAATTGGATAGCCAATACCGAAGTACGATGTACCATAAAGAGAATTATCCATGACGACTTCCACTTTCCGCTGATCTTTGATCGTAACTTCAGCAATACTGCCCGTCTGAATATGCTGACCTTCGCGCAAATGAATATCATGCATGCCTGGAACGTAATAAATATAGTGATCAGAAACGGCAATAGCTATAGAAGCGTCTTTTGGAACCCAGTCTTCCAATACAGAAGCGTATTGATTCAGAATTTTCTTCGGGATATCGATATTTTCCATAATCTTCATAAAATCCCCTTTTTATATAGTTATATTCCAATGTATGCCCTTTCATCCATTCTACCATTCTTTCATCCGCTAAAAAAGCCTTTTTGTCGAAATGGACTGACAATTCTGATTGACTGTTATATAGTAATAACTAACGAAGGAAGCTGTTATGAAACAGACTGTAACAGTTACCAGTCGAAAAACCTGGAAGGTGTGAAGTTATAATGTCAACTAGACAAGAACAAATTGCACAATTAGAGAAAAGCTGGGCCGAGGATAGCCGTTGGAAAGGAATCAAACGTAACTACTCTGCTGAGGATGTAGTTAAACTAAGAGGTTCACTTCTAATTCAAAATACACTAGCTGAAAAGGGGGCTGCTCGCCTTTGGGAATCTCTTCATGAAGAAGATTTCATTAATGCACTAGGTGCACTAACGGGTAACCAAGCAGTTCAACAAGTTAAAGCTGGTCTACAAGCTATCTATCTAAGCGGATGGCAAGTTGCTGCTGATGCAAACCTTGCAGGACAAATGTATCCTGACCAAAGTTTATATCCAGCAAACTCTGTACCTGCAGTTGTTAAGCGCATCAACCAAGCACTTCAACGTGCTGACCAGATCGACCATGCAGAAGGCCGCGAAGACGGATTTAACTGGTTCGCTCCAATCGTTGCTGACATGGAAGCTGGTTTCGGTGGTCCATTGAACGTGTTCGAACTAATGAAGGGCATGATCGAAGCTGGAGCTGCTGGTGTTCACTTGGAAGACCAATTAGCATCAGAAAAGAAATGTGGACACTTGGGTGGTAAAGTACTTCTTCCAACTCAAAACGCAGTTCGTAACCTGACAGCTGCACGTCTAGCTGCTGACGTACTAGGTGTTGATACAGTAATCATCGCTCGTACGGACGCTGACGCTGCTGACATGGTAACTAGCGACATCGATCCAATCGACGCTCCATTCATCACTGGAGAGCGCACGAACGAAGGATTCTTCAAAACTACTCCAGGTATCAAGCAAGCAATCGCACGCGGACTTGCTTATGCTGAATACGCTGACCTAGTATGGTGTGAAACTTCTCACCCATCACTTGAAGAAGCGCAAGAATTCGCTGATGCAATTCACGCGAAATTCCCTGAAAAAATGCTTGCATATAACTGTTCACCATCATTCAACTGGAAAGCGAATCTTGATCAAGAAACAATCGCGAAGTACCAGGTTGAACTTGGTAAGATGGGCTACAAGTTCCAGTTCGTAACACTTGCTGGTTTCCACTCATTAAACCACAGCATGTTCGAATTGGCACACGGTTACAAAACTCGCGGAATGGCTGCTTACTCAGAGCTTCAGCAAGCTGAGTTTGAAAATGAATCAAAAGGATATACTGCTACTCGTCACCAACGTGAAGTTGGAACAGGTTACTTTGACGAAGTTACACAAGTTATCTCTGAAGGACAATCTTCAACAACTGCTATGTCTGGTTCAACTGAAACAGCACAGTTCTAATAGCAACACTGCATTACCGAGTGTGACTTTTGGGAGAAAGTCTCGTTCGCTTCAACAAAAGGGGTATTCATATGATAACGAAGTCACAACATCTTTAACTAGATGAAGTGAATTATGGAGAGAATTGGATAAATACATCCAATTCTCTCCTTTTCTTTTATTTGAAATAGTTAGATAGTTTGTATAGTATATGAGATATGTACTTCATTATGAGGAGGATTTAAATGATGAGAAATAAAGAAATGTTGTTAATCCCTGGACCCACGCCAGTAGTGGATTCTATCTATGATGCAATGGCGAGTGAGACATGGTCACATACGGATCCACGTTTTGTGAAAATCTATAAACATACTATTGATCAGACAAGAGAGATCTTTAATACAGACGGTGAGGTATTTGTGGTTGCTGGTTCAGGAACGATCGGAATGGAAATGGCAATTGTCAATACGATTGCAGAAGGAGAAAAACTTCTCGTCGTCAGCCAAGGCTACTTTGGAGACCGCTTTATTAAATTAGGACAAGCATTCGGTATTCAAGTAGATGTATTGCAATCCGAATGGGGGCAGCAAGTGTCGCCTGAAGAAATTGATGAGAAATTGTCTGAAGGTAATTATAAAGCAGTTACTGTGACACATGCAGATACTTCAACAGGTGTACGAATTGATTTGGAAGCAGTTGTGCCCGTAATTAAGAAGCACGGTGCTCTTGTGATCGTTGACGGTGTTTGTGCAACAACTGCAATGGATGAGGATATGAGTAAAGAATACGGCGGAGCAGGCAACACAGTCGACATCGTCTTGACTGGCTCACAAAAAGCGATTGGTGTTCCACCAGGTATTGCGCTTGTAGCGTTCAATCAGAAAGCTTTGGATGCACGTGCCGCTATGGAACGTGTGCAAGCTTACTATTGTGATATTTATAATTGGATTCCGGTCATGCATGATCCTTCAAAATACTTCGCAACGCCGGCAGTAAACTTAGTGTATGCGCTAGAAGAAGGGCTACGTATCGTATTGGAAGAAGGATTAGACGCACGTATTCGACGCCATCAAGCATTCGGTCGCGCTGTCCGTCAGAGTTTAGCAGTCTATGGTATGAAGGCAATTGCTTCAGAAGAAGTGGCGGCACCCACGTTGAGCTGCATTTTGTATCCTGAAGGGATTGATGACGGGAAGTTCCGTGCGGCTATGGCGGACAAGGGGACTGTTCTATCCGGCTCGCTCGCTCATTTAGCGGGAAAGGCGTTCCGTATCGGGCATATGGGGAATACAACAGCCGATATGTTGGAGAAGGCGGTTATGCAGATTGGTGAAACGTTGAATGAAATGGGTCATGAGGTAGATATTTCTAAGGCGCAAAATGTTTTTGCGAAAGAGGTTAATCAGCTGACTGTATAGTGTGTGGATCCGTTATGAGGAGTTTACTTCTTGTAACGGATTTTTGTTTGTTTTATTATTTTGTCTTCGTGAGTAAGCGGGGGAGTTCATGGTTTAGCTGGCAATGTAAGTGGCAAGTTCATTGTCGCCACTTCGGTGCTGGTGGATGGCTTTCGCGAGGAGCCATAGACAGGAAGTTCGCCTGTCTTTGTCTCCTCGCTATGCCTACCACAGCAGGCGCCTTCGTTGGAGTGTGGGTAGGGCAGTTCGGGTAGGTATTTTTACACGTTGAAGTGCTGTCGGATTACGTTTCTGTTTAAAGTACGTAATAAGCGGCACTGAGTTGTGGTTCTTGCACGTGCTTATTCTCTTCCTGTTTAATCAGTAGTTTGTGGTTTAGCTTTCTATGTAAGTGGCGAGTCCATTGCCCTCACTTCGGCGCTGGTGGATGGCTTTCGCGAGGAGCCATAGACAGGATAGTGCGCCTGTCTTTGTCTCCTCACTACGCCTACCACAGCAGGCGCCTTCGTTGGATTGGGTGTACGGCAGTTCGGGTAGGTATTTTTAATCGTGAAAGTGCTGTTGGATTACGTTTCTGTTAATTGTGCGTAATAAGCAG
>NZ_PDYX01000025.1:0-33617 GCF_002743265.1 Sporosarcina sp. P29
ATTCTTAGAACCACAACCAAAATAAATACCACTCAGTAGCGCAGGCACAACTGCGGGGTAGGCCGTGGCCAGGAGACAACTGGCAGCACCACCGCCAGCTGGCTCCTGGCTGGAGGCAATCCCCCACGTGCCTGCGCGGGTCCAGAAAGCAGACACTCACCAACTTCAGTAAACAACAACCAGTCGAGCAACGACCACAACCAAAAGTGAAAATGACCCGCAGCCGCCTAGTCTTTCCGGCAACCGCGTTTCCATGTTGGGTAATGCAATCAATTTCTCTGTTTGCTAGTCCACTACACACAACAACCTAACAACATTCAGTACCCAGCAACTACTAGCGCATCGTTCCACACTAGCTTATTCAAACGTAGGCTTGTAGAACGAACGATTATCCAGTGGGAATACGCGCTCGGAGAACTCGCCTGGCGTAGTCTTCGACATGACGCGGTTCAGCATATTCATCTTCGCATCAATATTATCGATATAATGGAGAATCTCCGCCTCTTTCAACATCGGACGCTTCGGACTGCCCCACTCCTCTTTCCCATGGTGAGACAACACCATATGCTGAAGCAACATCACTTCTTCGCCTTCGATCTCCAGCTCTTCTGCTGCCTTGGAAATTTCATTGACCATGATCGTAATATGCCCTAGCAAGTTCCCTTCAATCGTATACTGCGTGCCGACTGGGCCTGACAACTCGATGACTTTTCCGATATCATGCAAAATAATTCCTGCATATAGCAAGTCTTTATTCAACGTTGGGTACAATTCTGCAATCGCCTTACCTAGTTTCAACATTGAAACTACGTGATCAAGTAAACCAGATACGTAGTCATGATGATTTCTCGTAGCTGCCGGATATAACACAAAGTCTTGCTGATGCTTCTTCAATAAATGACGAGTGACACGCTGAATTTGTGGATTTTTCATTTCAAAGAAATACTGCATCAGTTCATCTAGCAATACTTCCTTGCTCTTTTCAGCTGACGGCACTAAATCTGCAATTGTCACGCCCTCATCTTCTTTAACTGGACGAATTGCTTTCAAACGAAGTTGATTTTTCCCACGATATTCATGGACTTCTCCACCAACTTTTACGATAGTCGCTCCCTGATACATCTGGGCTTGTTCTTCACCTGCATCCCAAAGTTTCGCTTCTAGGTCTCCACTTTTATCTTGCAGAATCAACGTCATGAACGGACTGCCCTGCTGTGTGACACCTTTTGTTGCCTGCTTAATCAATAAATACATGTCGATCGTTTCGCCGACTTGATAGTCAAGTAATTTTTTCATCAGTAAATCTCCCCTTTTACTTTTGGTCCAATCTCAATTGTATGAGGTTCACTTGACCACTTTGATTTCATTTCTTGATGGCAAGTAAAGTACAGAAATTGATGAGATGGCTGTAACTCAGTAAGTATTTCTATCATACGCGAAAGTCGCTCATTATCAAAGTGAACAAATGGGTCATCCATGATAATAGGGAACGGTGCCCGCTCTGATAATTCATATGCTAACGCTAGTCGCAATGAAAGATACGCTTGCTCCTTTGTAGCCTGACTGAGCTCATTGATCATGAAAGATTGTCCTTCAGCAGTGACTGCCTCAAAATATCCTTCCGCTGTTAAGCCGAGCGTCGCGTATCGATTCCCAGTTAAACGGCCAAACCAATTATTGGCTTGTATGAGAACGGCCGGTAGTTGATGTTCTTTCCACTCACTCATCGTCTGTCGAATCGACTCACGAACAGCTTTGCGGATTACCCATTGTTCTGTCAGTTCTTCCAACTCAGCTTTTCGTACTTCTACTAATTGCTGAAGCTCACTGTACGTTTGACTGGCACCCATTTGTGAGATTTCATGACCTACTTTGACTTGCTCATCTACAAGTGTCTCTACTTCTTGACGAAGCATTTGTAGGCGGTTCGTTGTTTCGCCGCGTTGTCGTTCAAGCTCTGGTATGGTCCATTCTTTTACTAATGGTTCCTTACTATATAAAGATAACTGTGCTTCTACTTCTTTCAGCTGTCGTTTCAGCAACTGTGCATCTTGAGCTTGCTCATACGCTGTGTAAAATTGCTCTTTTTCCGATACACCAACGATATCGAATAATTTTTGTGTTTCCGCTGTTGTCGTTTCCAACAGCTCCTGCGTTTCTTGTAACTGCTCCTTGATTTCAAGTACCGCTTGTTGTTTACTCATATGCTTTTCTTGCAAGCTATTCTGTCTAAGTAGTTCTTGGCGAATTCTTTCGAATAAACCTTCTTCCGCAACAGGTCCGAGCACTTTTTCTACTTCTTCAATCAGCGACTGTAACTGTTGAGTTGTCGTTTGCAAACGTTGCTGCCATGTTTTCTGATCAATTTCCGCGTCCTGGTACTCACGCAATAAACGGAAGCTTTCTTGAATATTGAATGTCAGATCGAAGGGTTCATCTTTCAATAGCTCTTGCAACTTCTTCTCTGCTTGTTGTTTTTGATAATACAGTTGTTCCATTTCTTCCGCGTATTTCTGCAATTTGCGATCCAGTCTTTCAATTTCGACTGACACTTGCCGCTGATCACGCTGTTGCAGATCATCACGCTCAGCCAATTTTTCAAGTTCTGCTGCTAACGCTTCATTATCCCGAATGAAGAACTGCTGATCCGATACGGAATTAGGCCGTTGTTTCCATAACCAAGCACCGACCGCCACAACTAGTAGGCCGAGGCCTGCGAACAACCATTGTTGCTGCAAAACACTATATGCCCCGATTGCTAGTCCAATGAGCAAAATAACTATCGGAACCATCTGATTCGATGCCTGTTTATCGGCTGCAGATACAATGAATTTAGCCTCCGCAAGTTGACGTTGCAGTTTGGGCCAGTTTGCCAGTTTGGCTCGCTCAGATTCAGTCAATTGCAAACGGTCAGTACGTTCTTTTCGTTGCTCCGCTTCCTGACGTTCACTCTCTGCTTCTGCCAATAGACGTTGCATGGCTTTTACTTGCTGATCCAGTTCCTTTTGTTCCTCAAGGATCGGTTCAAGTTGGCGTTCACGTTGAATCGAGACATCTATGTTCCCTATCGATAACTGCTGATCATCCGATAATCCTAAGCGATTGCTGAACTGCTGTTGTTTCTTTTCAAGCAAACGAATTTCTTGTTCAGCAGCAAACCGATCCGTACGTAACCGATGCCACTCGGCTTCCTGTGCCACCCAGCGCTCTAACTGCTGCCGTTCATTGGCTGGCCGTAAATCAATTAATTCCGATTGCCACTCTGCCCGTTCTTTTTCTAGACGTGTTTTCTTTAAGTGCAATTCTGACTGTTTACTGGCTAGTTCTTCATAACGCCGGATTCCAGCTGCCGGGAATTCATCCGACAAGTGGGAAAGTTGTTCGAGCAATTGATTGCGCTGTTGCTGCAAGGGAACGATTTGCATAGCGATTCGTTGTTCTTCAGACTGCTTATACAGACGTTGCTCCTCGAAGCGTAATGTCGCCACTTGCTCGTCGAGTTCTTGCTTATGAATAGTCAGCGGTTCATATGTCGATAGTTTCTGCTGCTCTTTTTGCATCGCTTGTTCAAGCTCACGGATTTCAGCCAATTTTTTATTCATCGGCGGTATTTTCCCAGATTTTTTGAAGAGGCCGCCCATTTCTTTCTCCATCTTCTTTTCCACTTTCCAAAGCGTATCTAGACCGGTCGTTCCGGAAGCAAGTAATGTACGACTTAAATCATTTTCATCCATTTTCTCGAGATCTTGTAACTGGAATAAGGAGAATGAAAAAATGGATTCAAAAGCTTGTCGATCATAGCCTCTCAATAATCTCTTCAGTTCATCTTCCTCTGCTATGCGCCCATCTTCAAAACGAATTAAGACGTCACCTGAAGATTTTCCACGCACCCGCTCAATCATCCAATTACCATACGCTTGATCTTCTATATAGAGATAGCCGCCATATTTACCACCTGTTTTCGGCTCATAGCGTAGCTCCTGTTGATTCTTTTGAGGGAATCCAAATAAAATATGAAGGATGGCTTGCTGAATAGTCGTCTTCCCTGCTTCGTTCGGTCCGTACAAAAGATTCATACCAGGTCGCAAATCAATTTCCAGATTCTCATGCTGACCGAATCCATAAAGAAGAATTTTTCGGATCTTCATTTTAGCCCTCCTTCAACATTTCATTCGCCAGCAATGTGGTTGCCTGCTGTTTTAACCGCTCGAAATCTGCCGGCGTCAGTGCTTCTAAATAGCGACCGGCTTTATGACTGTAGACTTCTTTCACCAAGTCATTCCAGTCATCTGTTCCCCAAGAAGTAATGGTCTCTTCGACCGGTTCTACTAATGAATTCGGGATGACGGCATCACGCTTTCGTGGCCATTCAATTGCTGAAATCCACACGAATGGCTCCATAGCTTCATACTGTTCGCGTAAAATATCGAGCCACTCTTCATCTGCCTTAGCTAAATCAATTGGTAGGCCTTCCGTATGTTCCATCACTAACTCTATGATGACACTACCGGTTTCAGCTGTCAGTTGATCAATCGCTTCCTGACAAGCAGCAATCCAGTCATCTGCGTATTCGATCCCTTTGCACGAAACAGTCAATGAAGTGAACACAATATCTGATGTACCTATAAATTTCATGGAAGTATGAGTAGGCGTCAACGAGACTTCATAAAAACCTTTACGTCCTTGTTCATTGCGGTGACGGCCTTGAATATTACCAGGATAGACAATCGGCGGTTCCTGTGATAAAACTTGGCGCTTATGAATATGGCCAAGCGCCCAGTAATGATAGTGCTTATCCTGTAATTCACTGACGGTAAACGGTGCATATACGGCGTGCACTGCATCTCCTGCCACACTTCCATGTAAAAGACCGATATGTATTCCGTCAGTCGCTTCCGGATATTGCTTAATCATCGATTCTTTGACATGGCGTTGCGGGTAGCTGAAGCCGTGTAAATAAACTTTTTCATCACGAATCATCAATTGTTTTTGCTCTACTTGTTCAGAAAACACGTGTACATTTTCGGGTAATGAAACTCTAGTCCACCTGCCTGCCAAGTGGTCATGATTTCCGTATGATAGATAGACGGGAATGTTCACTTTTTGCAGTTGTTGCATACCTTGTTGGAAACGAATTTGCGCACGCAAGCTACGGTCTTCACCGTCGTAAAGGTCACCGACAATGACAATGAAATCCGGTCGCTCTTTAACTGCGTAGGCAATGAATCGGTCGAATGCGGCAAATGTGGACTGCTGTAATCTAGCTAACTCGTCCGGTCCTGCTGCGGCCATGCCTTTAAAAGGGCTGTCCAAATGCAGGTCGGCTGTATGTAAAAAACGGATGGGTTCCATAAGTTGCACCTCTTCCACGAATACTCGTTCCTATTTTAGCATATTTCATCTATTACTGGAAAGTGGACAGGCAAAACAGAAGTAAATGGGAAGGCGCCGTTAATCGACGTTCCAGGCGGACGCTTTCCTGCGGGCATGGCTTGAGCCTCCTCGTCCGCTTCGCTACCTGCGGGGTCTCAAGGCTCATGCTCATAACGCTTCGCTTTTACTCGCAGAAGTAATTGCTATTCCCGCGGGAGTCGCCGCCTTCCACTTACGATAAACTAGTGTCATTTTTGTAGAAAGTTAAGAATACACCTCTAAGCCACACACTTTCGCTAGTAAGTGATCCACATCCGTCCACTTTAAAAACAGGATGGAGGCGGAAGATGGGGCGACTCCGGGAGGATCAGCACGATCAGGTGAGACAACCGAAGGGAGCAAAGCGAACTGGTTGGCTCACCGCGTGCCCTCCGGAAAGCGTCCCCAGCTGGAGCCTCCATCCTTCATAGTCACTAACTCCACTTACACTTGAACTTAAATCCACGCAAAAAAGAGTATCCCAAGAAGCACTGCGACTTCTCGGGACACTCTTCACCTAAACCTATTCCTTACCAAGCTGTATAGCCTTCTTCAAGTCCTTCAATGAACGAGACGGCCCATACATCAACACGCCACCACGGTACACTTTCGCACCGAACCAGCCAAGGATGAAGATGGTCACGATCATGATACCTATCGAAAGCAAAGGCTCCCATAAAGGTAGGTCAAGCATGCCAACCCGTAGGAACATGACAAGAGGGGCGAAGAATGGGATGAACGACGCGATTTTCAAATAGCCCAACTCTGGATTCCCAAGCCCTGTTGCCGCGATTATGAAGGCCGCAACGATTAGCAACGACATCGGCATAATCATTTGCTGAACGTCTTCTGTGCGACTCACTAGTGAGCCTAGTAGCGCGGCTAGAGTGGCATAAAGGAAATAGCCGAGTAAGAAGAAAACCACAGCATAAACTAGCGTGCTTACTTGCAAGTTTTCCAGACTGAAAAATGCGGATAGCTCATGATCCTCTCCTTTGGAAGAAAGTTTATAAGCTAAAAATCCTGATACTGCGTAGACTAGAATTTGCGCAATTCCGAGTGAACCGATACCAAGCACTTTTGCAAACATATGCTTAACGGGTGATACACTTGAGATAAGAATTTCCATCACGCGTGATGATTTTTCTGTCGCTACTTCTGTCGCAATCATCGATGAATAAATGATAACCGCAAAGTAAATGACGAACATCAATACATATACCAAGACACGAGCTTGGTTCAGCTCTTCCTCTGATTTGGCCGTATCGGAAATATTATGCTTTTCAAATTGAATCGGCGCAAACAACTCGGAAACTTGTTCACCGGATAGGGAGAGCTGATCGGCTTTCACTTGCGTTTGAATGTTCTGCAATGCATCTTGTAGAGCTGAAGGCAAAAATTGATCTACCAAACTGCCCGTTGTATAAGAAGCTTGGATGGTTTGTTCAGCACCAAAACTCAATTCCATAAACGCTTCAATTTCTTCCGATTGGACTTTCTCTGACAGCTGATCTTGTGAGTCTTCCGTCAGCTCCAATGAAATTCCTTGCTCATTTAGCTGAAGTTGTTCATGTAGCCGGTCAAACAATATGCCACTCTCATCCACGACGAGTACACGGTCGTCTTCATCGCTTCCCATCATCTGACCGACCTTATCCATAATGCTCGGTAAATTCGCGAAGAGGAAAATCCCTGCCACCATAATAAGTGTCGTAATGAAAAATGACTTCGTTTTAGCTTTTGTTATGAAACTTTGTTTGAAAATAATCCAAAACTCACGCATTCTCATCCCCCACTTTCGCAATGAATATATCTTGCAAAGATGGTTCTTCTATTTCAAACTGACGAATCGGCCCCTTTAACAATGCCGCCTGCAGCAACCTATGTGCCACTTGTTCATCCTCTACTTGAAACACTGCACCTTCCAATGAATGGTGAGCGGTCGTTACGCCTTCGATGCTTTCTAGCTCTAGTAAAGGGAAGTCCGCACGAATCCGGACATTTTGTTTGCCGAATGAACGTTTTACGTCACGTAACTTTCCACTAACTAATTGTTTGCCATGATGAATAATGCTAAGCTGCTCACATAACTCTTCTACATGATCCATGCGGTGGCTAGAGAATAGGATTGTCGCCCCGCTATTACGGAAGTCAACGATTGCTTTTTTCAGCATCTCAACGTTCACCGGATCAAGTCCAGAGAACGGTTCATCCAAGATCAGCAATTGCGGATTATGTAATAATGCAGCAATGACTTGTATTTTTTGCTGATTCCCTTTGGATAACTCTTCTACCTTCTTATTCGTATTTTGTGGCACTTCGAAACGATCCAACCAATGAAGTGCGGCACTTTTCGCTGCTGACTTTTTCATTCCGCGTAGCTGGCCAAGAAAGATTAACTGATCCAGCACTTTCATTTTTGGATAAAGCCCCCGTTCTTCGGGTAGATATCCTATTAGTGGACTCGTCTCATACGATATCGTGCGTCCATTCCAAGAAATATTTCCTTCTGTCGGTGTTAATAATCCCAAAATCATTCGGAATGTAGTGGTCTTCCCAGCACCGTTTGCTCCGAGGAATCCGTACATCGTTCCTTGTTCCACCCTCAATGACAGCTGATCCACTGCTGTAAAATCGCCAAATCGCTTCGTTACTTGTTCCACTTCTAAGGCCATGCCCATCATCTCCTTTACTACTCTCACTATCTCGTTCTACGTTTCAACTGACAATATGTTTCACAATTATAAATATTCTTCTTAGATATTCTAACATTCAGTATCTTTCTTCGCTTTAATTTACTGAATCATTATTCATTTCATTCATTTCATAGTATACTAAGTAAAAGATGATGGAGGCGATACAATGAAAACGTACAAACTAACAGCTTACGAAAAAGATGGTTCATTGATTACTGAAGAGACTTTCACTGCTGAATCTGATGACGCCGCAAAAGAACAAGGCGAGCAGTTATTGACAGAAAAAGATTTGCTCGAGCGAACGCACCGCCTAGCTTCCCCTCTTGGTAAACTATTATTATTCCATACGTGAACACATGACAAAATCTCTGTTTAGGAGATTTTGTTTTTTTATACGATATCACGAGCAGTGGGAAATGATTATTCTAGCATTTAAATGATTTGCTCAAAAGGAATTTACCGACTTACATGATCAATCGAAATAAGAATTAAAATCTGAGGATAATGTATTACACTTAGTATTACAAATATTTATAAAAATAGCACAAGATTTTTTGAGAACTTTATGATACGCTATGGTCGTTGAGAAATCGTAGAAGGAAGTGACTCGTTTGAACATTGCTTTAATTGCGCATGATGAAAAAAAGGCTGAATTGGTCAATTTCACAATTGCTTACGAGCAGATTTTTGCTAAACATACTCTTTATGCAACGGGCACAACAGGATTACGCATCATGGAAGAAACTGATCTTTCTGTTACACGACTTATGTCGGGGCCGCTTGGTGGCGACCAACAGATGGGTGCTATGATCGCGACAGGTGGGCTTGATTTGATTTTATTTTTCCGGGATCCGTTGACTGCACAGCCACATGAACCTGATGTGAGCGCCTTACTTCGATTATGTGATGTCTATGGCATTCCACTCGCTACGAACTTAGCTTCAGCGGAGTTACTATTGCTTGCTATAGAAAAAGGCTATTTCTCATGGAGAGAAACAGCCGCTAAGTATCAATAATTCTATAAATATGTTCATAGATATAAATTAGACGCGCAATGTTCATAGCGCGTCTTTTTGCATGTCAATTATTGGCCTGTGAAGCTCGGTTTTCTTTTCTCGACAAATGCTTGCACACCTTCGCGGTGATCCGTTGTGGAGCGCATGGCTGCTTGTGCTTCGCTCTCAAGTTTTACTACTTGCTCGAGTTCTGCGATGCCCGCCGCATGGAGTATTTTCTTTGTTGCTGCCATCGAAGCTGTTGGGGAGTTCAAGATAACTTGCGCACGTTGTTGTGCCTTGTTCCAAGCTTCACCGTCCGCTACCGCTTCATCCACGAGTCCAATTTGCATGGCACTTTTTCCATCGAGTACTTTCCCCGACCAAATCAGTTGTTTAGCTCTAGCCGTACCTACTCGTTCTTTGAGGAAGAAGTGACCACCACCGTCTGGTACGAGTCCGATACCAATAAAGTTCATAGCAATTTTGCTCGACTCTTCCGCGATGACAACGTCGCATGCAATCGCGATACTGCACCCTAACCCAGCTGCCGCACCGTGTACGGATGCAATTGTGATTTGTGGCATGCTGTACATAGATAATGCCAATCTCGATAAGTCGACCATGATGTCTTCCATTTTCATTGGACCATTCGGGTTCAACATCGCTTTGACGTTACCGCCTGCAGAAAATGCTCGACCTGCCCCCTTGAACAGTACAACATGTACTGATGAGTTATCTTTTAGTTGATCTACGATATCTGCCAATTCTTTCATCATGACTCCGTCCATCGCGTTCATTACTTCCGGTTGGTTAAAAGTTACCGTCGCTAATCTTCCTTCAATTTCCACTTCGATCTGTTTTGTCAAAATCAATTCCCCCTTTGTATGAATGGTTGTTCATTCATTACATTATACACAATTACCAGAGCATTTGCATAACTTTAACAAAAAAATTCCCCTGCCACTTTTTCGACAGGGGAATCAGCATTACTTTATTGTTTCTGAGGACGGAAATAACTCTTCTAAATACGCTATTTTCTTATCGATAGCTTCTTCAAATCCTACTATATAGGCGCCAGGTTCTTTCGGATTATGGAATTGCGTCAGCTTGCCAGTTGCCGGTTCCATGAATTTACTTGAAGCGCCACAACCTAAACCGATAATGGTCTGCGCTTCTTCCATGATCAAAATGTTATAGAGACTTTCTTCACCGGGCTTTGAATATCCAACATTTTCTAGATTTCCTAAAATGTTTTTCTGGCGGTAAAGATAATACGGAATATAGCCGTTATCGCGTGACCATTCTTCTCCGCGTGTCATCATTTTTCCTACAGTTTCACGATCGGCTACTTGATACTTGTCTTTATTGCGTGTCATTTCAGACGCACGTTTAAACGACAAGGTATGGATCGTCAAAGATTCCGGCTGCATCTTTTCTGTTTCAGCTAATGAATGTTCAAATTCTTCAAGGCCTTCATTCGGTAAACCAATGATTAAGTCCATATTAATATTGCGCATGCCTTGCTCCCGAGACAACCAATATTTATCGATTGTTTCCTGCACAGTGTGATGACGACCGATTGCTTTCAGCGTTTCATCCGTATAAGACTGTGGATTGACACTGATGCGATCTATGCCCCACTTCTTCAGTACTTCAAGTTTCGGTACCGTAATCGTATCGGGACGCCCTGCTTCCACCGTCACTTCACGAACATGTTCCATATATGGAAATGAGTCCATCATCGTTTGATAGAGCGCATCCATTTCATCCGCTTCAATAGACGTTGGTGTTCCGCCACCGAAATAAATTGTCGTGATGCGGATATCATGGTCTTTTAACCATTTACCCATTGCGCGCATTTCTTCATGCAAGCCATCAAGGAATGTTTCCACTCGTCCACTTTTCCGGTGAATGGCATAGGCTGGGAACGTGCAATACGCACATTTTGTCGGACAAAACGGAATACCAATATATATACTCACTTCTTCTTTCAATGAATATAAATCTGGCAATGCATTGAGTTGAACATCTGCAATTTTTGCAATCAATTCACTTTTTCGTACCGATACACGATGACGTTGCTGAAGCAATTGCTTCGCTTCATCGACCGTATAACCGTCTTGACGATACATATGATACAACTTTGTAGGTCGGATTCCCGTTAAAATCCCCCATTCTTGATTCATTCCTGTCGCTTGCTCCAACACGTCTAGCAATACATGAGAATACATTCTTTTACGCTGACGTAATTGCTCGCGTTCTTCTGTTTCTTTTACCTCTTCGGCGAAACGTGACGTATAGTGCTTACCTTGCCACTGAATATCCGCTGTTACACTTGGCGTATCCTCGTATTCTTCGGTAAAGCGTAGCTCAATCGCTGTATCATCTGCCTGATCGGTAACTATTTTAGATTGCTCAAAAAACAAATTGGCCAAATGTGTAAACATTCGAATCCAATCTTGGGGGAACTGTTGATTTACATGTAATTGCTGCATCATTTTCTCCTACTCTCCATCTGTTGAAAAAAACCGGCCAAGGCCGGTTTCGATGTATCTATTAATTGAATCCTTCATATAAATCTTGAATCGGCTTCAATACTACACGGTTTACTTCTTCGATCAATTCGCTAAGTTTCATTTCTGCAGTTAGCATAGCTAAGATTTTCGGATCTTCTTGAGCGAGTTGTGCCGTTTTCTGTGCGTGCTCCAGCTCGTCTCCTTCAATCTCTTCACCCGCCATTTGTTTTTGTTGCAAATTCATTTGGATTTCGCGGAAGCTTTCGAACAATGCACGTGCATGCTCGTCACCTTTCACATCGGCCATCGCCGTTTTCACCGCTACATACTCATCCGTCTTACGCAAAGTAGATTCCAATTTGTTCATATCATCATAAATATTTACTGACATACTATCTCCTCCTACAATCCATTTAGTGTAAGTGCAATAATCCCCTGCACAATTCCGATGATACCACCTAGAAATGCGCCTAGAACCGTAATCATTTTGAACTCTCTGCGTGAAATACCGAGAACTAGATCTTCTAGAACCGCCACAGGGAACGTGTCCACCTGCTCTTTCACCATTTCATCCAATTTTAGCTTCTTTAACGATTGTTCAAGCTGTGCTTCCGCTTGTGCGAATAAGAAGCTAACAATCTGTGGTGTAACCTTTTCGGCCGTCCATGTGGAACCTTGTGGCCAATAATGCGACAAGCTGTAATCGAGTCTTTCATGTAATGCTAATTGATCGAGTGCATATTTTCTCACTGAAGCAAACACACTATCAAAGTCGAATCCAGACGTCAACTGTTCCATTGGTTGTTGCTGAACGTTCTGCCATTCTTTCCAAATCAGTTTATCTAATAAATCTTTCGTACCAGGTGCTTCTATAAACCGCAATGCTTCTCGTTGAACCTTACCGACAAGCGACTCCGATTCTCCAAAAAACATATTGAGCATGCCGCCAAAAGTTCCTTTTGAAGCTAGAAAATCATCAATCAACTTTTGGAATGTCTGTTTTCCTTCTGCCGAATCAACAAACTGACTAGCGCGTAGTAATACAAAGTCAGAAGCTAATGGAATTCGTTCTTCGATTTGTTGTTGCCAACGTAGCGGCATAACTTCTTCCACTGTACCTGTTGTTACTTTCGCTTTCATCTCGAATAGTTGCTGATCGATCAAAGTGACCAACTTGTCTTCCACTTGTTCAGCAAGTTTGTCAGCACCCGCAAGCTTGAGCCAGTCATTCAATGTCTTATCTGATTGTAGGATGTATTGATCCAGTTTACTTTGGACAAACGTTTCTACACGCTTTTCCATTCCAGGTGTCAACATCTTTTTCCGGAACAGGTCAGGTGTCAGCAAATAATTTGTCACCGTTTTACCAAGCTGTGTCGCCAATTCATTTCGGCGTTTCGGAATCAAGCCGGGTGTAAACGGCAAACGAGTTTTTCCAATGTATTTTGCTTCATGTGGTCTAAACAACATTTTAATCGCCAGATGATTCGTTACTCCACCAATCAATGCGCCAATAAACGCCATGAACAAAATAGTTAGTACTATTTTCAATCGCTTCACCTTATTCCACTTGGTCTTCGTTCCAATTATAACAAAAACCAGCTGAATGAAAAGCAATTAGAGGCGGAGATTTCTGACTTTACTTTTGATAGCCGTTCAGGTACGTTGCAAGTAGAGTATTACTGACTACCATCCTACGTTTTCACGTACTGACAAAGGAGGCACGCATTTCATTGAAGAAAGAAATGATGGACCACTTAGGAAGAACCGTTGTATATAATTTCCCACCTAAACGAATTGTCACATTATGCCCTGGTATTACAGAAACATTATTTGGCATTGGACTTGAGAAGGAAATTGTCGGACGCACACGATATTGTATATATCCCGAACAAGCCAAGAACGTTGCCGCGGTGGCAGGAACGAAAGATTTGAAGCTAGAAAAAATACATGAAGTCCAACCTGATTTAATTATTATGGAAAAAGAAGAAAACACAAAAGAGATGGTCGAAATTCTTTCCGAGTTCTATCCGGTTTATGTAGCGGAAGTGCAGACGATCGAAGATGCCTATAGAATGATTACCGATATGGGATCCTTGACTGACCGTGAGCAACAGTCAGAGTCCCTGGTCACGGAAATCAAGCAAGCATTTACGGCACTCCCCACTCTTCCTGCTGCACGAATAGCTTATGTCATTTGGCAAAAACCGTATATGGTAGCCGGCAAAGACACTTATATCAACTCGTTGTTACAAAAACTCGGTTTCATCACACCGTTTGCCGAATCAACTGATCGCTATCCAGCTCTAACGAAAGAACAATTCAAGGAAGCTAATCTAGATTTAGTATTGCTGTCATCTGAACCCTATCCATTTAAAGAAAAACAACAAGTTCAGTTCCAAGAAATGTTACCCGATTCAGCGATCCAGCTAATTGATGGCGAAATGTTTTGGTATGGGGTTCGAATGCTTGAAGGTGCCAAATATTTCAAAGACTTTTCTTTCGACGTTTGATTTAATTTGCTCCATTGAATATGGTAGACATTCGAATCGCATGCTCCATATCATCATGTAACGCAATGAAAATTGGATCGTATGCCTCTTCAAAAGGAATCGTCAAAAACATTTCTTTACATTGTTCTACTGCTTCAAGTTCATAAACTAACGCATTTTTGGCTGATTCTTTCAAATTCGTACAAGGCGCTGGTTTTTTCGGATTTGGCACAAACTCTTTCGTCATTATATAATGCAACTGCTGAAACATCTCGTAATGACTTTTTTCATCCTCATACGCATGACGAATGAATTCCTGCCATAGCAAATCATTCGTTAGCTGATACATGGACTTATAATAAAAATACGACTTATACTTTTCCTCGACTGCATTACGTAGTTGAGTAACAAACACACACTCATCCTTTCGTTCCTTTTGGTCAGTTTATGAAACGAACGAACAGGATATCACTACTGGCACAATAAAGGAGAAAACAAGATGCTACAACACTTCAGTCACAAAAAAATGTTTGAAGACACTGATCTACCAGGCTGGACGATCTCGTTCTATTATCAAAACAAGCAATACAAAGGTGACTACCACAAAGACGGCACGGTCAACTGGACAAATGGCACACCGCCAGACGAAGATAAAGTCTTACTAATGGTTCATGATCTCATGACTTTCCACGTCTATGAATGAGATCCATCTAAACCGACCATCCTCTAACTAGAGGAGGTGTTTTTATGGGCAAAGAACAATCAAAGGGCAAACAACAGTTAGAAAAAGAGCGTTTGAAAGTACAAAACCAAAAAACCGAAAACGTTTTTGAAGACAAAAGCCACATCCCGAACGAACAAAACGCCTTTAAAGAAACTCAACCACAGTACGGCGAGTAAAATTATTACCTAAGACTGAAGACACTTTCCTTGTACAAAGGACATGGTCTTCAGTCTTTTTTAAAATATATTTAAAATTTAAGAAAATAACAAAAGTGATGCTGTTTTCTTCATGTGGCGCGGATACCACGCGCCTCAACACTCTATATATCGACACATTATGTACTCCGAAAACGTTTTTTTTCCGTTCTGTAAGCAAATCGAATTGTAATTTCTCTATAAATAAATTATTATAAAAGATAACTAACTTTACTTTACAGGAGGTGTACGCTTTGTTCTTTTCCCTCATCTGGGTTAAGTGCGAAGCTATTATTTGGATATTGCCATACGATTGGCAGCATTTGCTGCCTTGATCGCAATCACCGCTTTTTTTGTCGCGTGTGAATTCGCAATCGTGAAAGTCCGCTCATCACGTCTCGACCAATTAGTTGTCGAAGGCAATCAACGAGCGGTTCTTTCAAAAAAAATTGCCGATAATTTAGATGAATATTTATCCGCTTGTCAGCTCGGAATTACGATTTCGGCACTTGGCCTAGGTATGCTCGGGGAACCTACAGTCCGCATGATGCTAGCTCCCATTTTCGATGTTTTTGTGCTTGATGCCAATGTCGAAACCATTCTTTCTTTCACTATCGCTTTAGTGATCGTCACCTATTTGCATGTCGTGGTAGGAGAACTAGCTCCAAAGACCATCGCATTGCACAAGGCGGAAGAATTATCCTTATCCCTAGCCGTCCCACTGAATCTATTTTACCGTCTTATGTACCCGATCATTAAAGGAATGAACGGATCGGCACGTCTTGTTACACGATTGCTAGGCTTCAAATCCATTTCCGAATTAGAAGTAGGTCATACAGAGGAAGAATTGCGTATTATCTTATCCGATAGTTTGCGAAGCGGTGAAATCAATCAAGCAGAGTACAAATACGTCAATCGTATTTTCGAGTTTGATGATCGAGTCGCAAAGGAAATTATGCTTCCACGAACAGAAATGATGACAGTCGATAAAGAAATGACGTTATCCGAAGTTTTTGAATTACTTGGTGTAGAACAGTTTACCCGTTATCCAATTATCGACGGGGACAAAGATCATGTCATTGGACTCATCAACATGAAACATTTACTGACGGCCTATATTAAAGATCCGTCGAATGGTAGTAAATCGGTCATCAATTATATGCAACCAATTATTCGAGTCATCGAAACCATTCCAATTGGAGATTTACTATTGAAGATCCAACGCGAACGTATTCATATGGCCGTTCTATTGGATGAATATGGAGGGACTTCAGGTCTAGTCACCATTGAAGATATATTGGAAGAAATTGTTGGTGAAATCCGCGATGAGTTCGATATGGATGAACTACCTGAACTTCAGATTGTGGGTCCAGACCACTATATTTTAGATGCTAAAATGCTGATTGAAAACGTCAATCACGCATTGAACATTGAAATTCTTGAAGAAGATATCGATACAATCGGCGGTTGGTTCATGGATCAACGCTTTGAAGCTATTCAAGGAGAAAAGATTATCGAACAAGGATATGAGTTTACTGTCAAAGAAGTAGACGGTAACCACATTCTTTACCTAGAAGCAAAAAAACAACCTCCCGATATCGCAACCAATGAAGCTACCGATTCGTCCAAATAAAGCTTTCCCGTCAAAACGGGAAAGCTTTTGTCTATTATCTATTTGTAAGGAGATGCTTCATGAATAAAAAACAGGAAAATTGGCTTCTCTCCATGTGGGCCGTCGCGCTAATCGCTACTCTTGGCTCTTTGTATTTCTCAGAAATCAAAGGTTACATACCTTGTACGATGTGCTGGTATCAACGGATTCTTATGTATCCTATTGTATTAATCGGTTTAATCGCACTCATTCAAAAAAATGTTTCCATTGCCTGGACTACGGCTTCGTTCGCTTTTATCGGAGGCTGTATCTCTCTTTACCACTATGGTATTCAGAAACTGACTTTCTTACAGGACAGTGCGCCTGTATGTGGCGGGGCTTCTTGTACAGGTGCTTACATCAATTATTTCGGATTTATCACGATTCCTTTTCTTGCATTGATAGCATTCGCTTTTATTTTCATCGCAAGTCTTGTAATCTTGAAACAGACAAAGGAGTGAAACACATTGAAAAAGTTATTAGCTATTGGTGGAATTATTGTCGTGATCTTCATTTTAATCATCGTCCTCAATAATAAATCCAATGAAACAAAACTGGCTGACAATCCGTATGGTACAAATAATCTACAACAATCCACAATTGATTTATTAGACAATGAAAATTATCAGAACGTCGCACTTCCTGAAGATATCTTCAAAAAAATCGAAAGCGGCGAGCCAACAACGGTCTATTATTTCAGTCCGGAATGCCCGCACTGTATGGATATGACACCACGTCTGATGCCTATTGCAGACGAATATGATGCACATGTGTATCAGTACAACCTGATCGAATACGGAGATCAGATGAAACAAGAATACGATATTACATCATGGCCTACACTTGTCCACTATAAAGACGGTAAAGAACAAGGCAGAACAGTCGGTTCACAGCCTGACGAACAAATTAGAGCATTCTTTGACGAATTTGAAAGCAACTAAGGAGACTACGTAGATGACAAGTTTTCATTATACGACTGAACAACCTGGCGAGACGATTGAGAAATTACTTAGAGAACAATGGCAAGGTGGTAAGAAATCTGTTCACCAAATGCGCATGGACAAAAGCGTAACGGATACAGATGGACAACCTGTGGAATGGAAAGAACCGCTTCCCGCGGGCACGGAACTGATCTTCGGCTTTTCTGAAGCACAATCTGCATACAAACCAGAGCCTTCCAACTCATTGCGTGTATTATGGGAAGATGAGCATATACTGGCGGTACACAAACCTGCCGGAGTATCCGTACACCCCGAACACTTACCAGGTACTGGCACATTGATGAACGAAGTCATGGGCTATATCGAAGCAAAAGGCGGCACTTACGCAGAGCATATCCACCGTTTAGATCAGCATACGGCTGGAGTTTTACTGATTGCTAAACATCCGCTAGCGAAAACTATGTTCGACCGGATGTTGGAACAGAATCAAATCGAACGATATTATACGGCTGAACTTGAAGGCCAGCTAAGAAAACCGCGTGGCTCGATTAATATGCCAATCGGTAAAGATCGCTATCATGCAACAAAGCGCCGAGTATCCCCTTCCGGCCAATCCGCCATCACGCATTTCAAGGTGCTTGAACGTAAACCGGATACTACACTTGTTGAAGCCCAGTTGGAGACAGGAAGAACACATCAAATCCGTGTCCACTTCTCCCATCTAGGTCACCCTGTAGTCGGAGACCAGCTATATGGCAGCGAGACGATGTCAAGAGGGCCATATAAGCTAGTCGCGACAAAGGTCGCTTTCACACATCCAATTACATCCGAAATGATTGTAGTGGAAACTGAATAATTTATGAAAAAGAGCTGTCCAAGAGGTCGTAGAGACCACTTGTGACAGCTCTTTTTCATTTCTGTTTAGATTAGTGGGAACGTAGGTAGTGACTTGTAATCTGATGATGTTTATAGACAAAAATCATTCACACACTAACACCAGCTACATATCGTTATCTTAAAAGTTGTCCACTTCTTTTCATCTTGACCTGTTTATTGCAATAAATTGACTTAAAACGAATCGGGATCCATACCTGTCCGTTCATCACGGTTTAATGCATCGATCATCGCCATATCCGAAAGGGTTAATGTAAAATCAGCCACTTCACTATTTTCTTGAATACGGTCAAATGATACAGATTTTGGAATAACGATCAATCCATTTTGGATATGCCATCTAATAATGACTTGTGCTACAGTCTTTCCGTGGTGTTTAGCGATTGCAGTGAGTGTTGCATCTTCAAGAATTTGCCCTCTAGCAAGAGGACTCCAAGAAGTTATCGCAATTTGGTGCTCACTGCAAAACTGCCGCAATGGTTCTTGCGTCAAACGCGGATGAAGTTCTATTTGATTGACCATAGGACGAATATTAGCGATCGTAAATATCTCTTGTAAATGTGCTTCATGATGATTGGAAACACCCGTAGATCGGATTAGTTTTTCATCATACAGTCTTTCAATCGCACGATATGTATCCACATAACTGCCAGTAACCGGCCAATGTGTCAAATATAAGTCTAGGTAATTCATATCCAATCTAGTCAATGAACGCTCAAATGCACGCAGTGTTTCATCGTATCCTTGATTATCATTCCATACTTTTGATGTCACAAAAAAGTCTTCACGTGCGATACCAGTGTGACGAATTGCTTCCCCCACTGCTTGTTCATTATCGTAAATAGATGCGGTATCTATTGCGCGATAGCCTAGTGAAACCGCTTTCTCGACAGCTTGCATGGTTTGCTCAGGTTCTGTCATTTTATACGTTCCTAAACCGAATTGTGGCATTTGGACGCCGTTGCTCAGTATAACCATTTGATCAAAAATCGTTGACATGAAAAATCCCCCTTTATAAACTTCTAGTGTAATTGTACATTATTTTACAGGAATTACGAATGCTTTTTCGATATAACAGGTTGATTTCTATTGAAAAAACGAATATTATTGTCTATGGACTTTATTATGTTCGTACTATAAGGAGAGAATACACAGTGTTCCAATTAAAGAAAAATCAAACGACTGTCAAAACTGAACTTCTGGCGGGAATGACCACTTTCCTAACGATGGTGTATATTGTCATCGTCAATCCTATTATTTTATCCGAAGCTGGGGTTCCATTTGATCAAGTCTTTTTAGCCACTATTATAGCCACTGTCATCGGTACGCTATGGATGGCGCTATTCGCAAATTATCCAATCGCAATTGCACCAGGCATGGGGTTAAATGCGTACTTTGCATCAGTCGTCATCGGATCGAACGGTCAACTTGACTATTTGGCAGCTTTTTCTGCGGTCTTTATAGCTGGCCTAATCTTTGTATTATTATCAATGACTTCTTTCCGAGAAAAGCTAATTGAAGAAATTCCAGAAAATCTTAAACATGGTATCACGGCTGGAATCGGCTTATTTATCGCATTCATCGGACTGCGTTTATCAGGATTAGTCGTTCCCCATGAATTAAACATTGTGCAGCTCGGTGAACTCACCTCACCTGCCGTATTGCTGACATTGTTCGGACTGCTCGTTACGATTATCTTAATGAATCGCAATGTCTATGGGGCTATTTTTATAGGGATGATTGCAACAGGTGTTGTTGCATTTTTCACGAAGCAGTTACAATTCGATGGGGTTATGAAAATACCTCACCTGCCTGAAGGTATTCTAGTATGGAATCCAGCACTCGCGATGGGAGATGTTATTTCATACGGTTTATACGGTGTCGTCCTGTCGTTTCTACTTGTTACTTTATTCGATACAACCGGAACAATGATTGGGGTAGCCAAGCAAGCTGGACTCATGAAAGGTAATTCTTTACCTCGTGCACGCCATGCGCTTCTAGCTGACTCAGTAGCCGCCACAGTCGGCTCAATGGTTGGAACCAGCCCTACATCCGCTTATGTTGAATCATCGTCTGGTGTAGCTGTAGGCGGCCGTACAGGGTTGACTACTTTAACAGTTGCAGTGCTATTCATAGCCGCAGCATTTTTCAGTCCTATCGTCAGCGCCTTATCTGGTGTCGCGGCTATTACGGCACCTGCTTTGATTATTGTTGGTAGTTTGATGATTGGTGCAGTGAAAAATATTGACTGGGATTCATTCGACGAATCATTCCCTGCATTTTTAGTTATTTTGACGATGCCGCTTACTTCAAGTATCGCGACAGGTATCGCACTTGGTTTCATCACATACCCGTTATTGAAGATTACAAAGGGGAAAGGTAAGCAAGTTCCCATGTTGATGTATATCTTCGCGGTACTATTCACCTATCAGCTACTATTCCTGCCTCACTAAAATTTGTTAGGAACCTGTCACACAAAATGATGAAGATTATTTCATTTATATAATTTTTACGGTATACTGTATGAAGGACTATTGATTTCATAGGAGGTACAAACAATGAGACTAATTCTAATTATGGCCGTTTGTTTTGCATTCTTATCTGCAATCTTGACTGGCGGATATGATAACAAGCCAGGCGAATCAAAGACGAATCAAATGAAGTAAATAGAAAAGGGATTGGCCATGAGCCAATCCCCTTTTTTTATACATTACGTTAAATGGGCAAATTTCTGTTGACGAAGTGCTTCATAAATAAGGATTGCAGCAGTATTCGACAAGTTCAATGAACGAATATGCTCATCGTTCATCGGTATGCGCAAACAACTCTCTTTATACTTCTCCGTTATTTCATTTGGCAAGCCGGTAGTCTCTTTTCCAAACACAAAGAAAATGTCCTTATCGGTATCCGAATAATCAAACGTATCATAGCTCGTCTCACCGAATTTTGTAATGAAATAAAACTCGCCTTCCGGATATGCGTCTATAAACTCTTGGATCCCCTCGTGATACGTGATATCCACATGCTCCCAGTAATCCAGTCCAGCACGTTTCAACATTTTATCTTCAGTAGAAAAACCAAGGGGCTTTATTAAATGGAGAGCTGTATCGGTTCCCGCACAAGTACGTGAAATATTTCCTGTATTCGCAGGGATTTGTGGTTCGAATAATGCAACGTGAATCGTCATCTTACTACCTTCTTTCAATTAATGTGTAGCTGTTCCAAAGCCTGTGTAATTTCACTTACTACAAACTCATCTTCTTCCGTAACCAAACTTTCTGTCAGCACTTCTAGCACTTCTGTCGTTCCGATCTCCCCAAGTGCCCATGCTGCTGTTCCTCTGATCATCGGCCGCGGATCTTCTTTTATCAATCTGGTTAACTCCGGTACCGCTGCTTCATCTTTGAAATGCGCCAAAGCAATCAATGCATTTCGCTGAATCGGATTTTTTCCGCGCCAAGAGCCTGACATATAGCCATACTGCTCTTTGAACTGTCGATTGGATAAGGTCAATAGTGACAGTAGCAAAGGTTTCACGAGCTCCGGCTCAGGTGTGAATTCCAGCTGGTGTGTGTGATTCATTCCTTTGTTTTTCGGACAAACCGTTTGGCACGTATCACATCCATACAATCGATTCCCGATCTTATGTCGAAACTCTTCAGGTACAGGCTTTTTTGTTTGTGTCAAAAATGCAATGCAACGCTGGGCATCTAATTGTCCTGGTTGTACAATCGCACCTGTCGGACAGACATCCAAGCATAAATTACAATCTAGACACTGATCTTCCATCGGCTCATCTGGTGCAAACGGCAAATTCGTAATCATTTCGCCCAGATAAACGTAGGATCCGAATTCCGGTGTAATAATTGAACAGTTCTTAGCGGACCAACCGATACCCGCACGTTCTGCTACTGCACGATCTACAAGCTCTCCTGTATCTACCATAGAACGAAGTCGCGCATCAGGCACCTTAGTCAGAATGAATAATTCCAGCTGCGCTAGTTTGTCACGCAACACGGTATGATAATCTTCACCCCAAGAAGCCCTGCAAAACATACCACGACGTTCCCCTTTTTTCCCACGGGGACTATCTGACATTTTCGAGGGGTACGCAACTGCTATAGCAATAATGCTCTCTGCTTGATCTAGCAATAATAAAGGTTCCGTTCGTTTCTCTATATCCGGCTCTTCAAAACCGGATTGATAGTTCAATCGTTGTTGTTGTTTTAGACGATCTTTTAATTTTACAAACGGTGCTGCCGTTGTAAAACCAATTTTATCTATTCCAATGGACGCCGCAAACGTTTGTATTTCTTGCTGTAACTGAGCGACATTCACCATTACCCGCCTCCCTTATGATAAGATGAAGTAAAATTACAAGCAGGTGGTACTGATGCAACTTACTATTGATTCTTCTATATTCACGAAAATCCCTGATTTTAAATTAGGCATAATCTATTATAACAAAACAATCGTCTCTGCATCACCTCAGATGCTAAAAGGACGACTACAATTATTTCAAGAACAATTATATTTCGAACTACTTGATAAAGATTTCGCAGATTTCAATGGTCTAGCGCAATGGCAATCCATTTGGACAACTCTAGGTGCAGATCCATCGACTAAGCCACCAGCTCTTCAATTACTCTTACAACAGATCAAAGATCGTCGCTATACTTCTTCCTTCCATAGTGCAGAAGATCTGAACACGTTCTTTTCATTGCAATACGAAATCCCAACAGTTATTTATGATGCTGACAAAATAGCCGGAGATATTATGTTGTCTGTCGGCAGCGCTGAGGACGGCTACGAAGGATTGAATAATCAATTCAATACCTTTGAAAACATTTTACTCCTAAGTGATGGTTACAGTCCATTCGGTAGCCCGTATGTCGATTCTATACGAACAGCCGTAACAGAGGAAACCGAAAACATCATACAACTGCTTTTCATCCAGCCTTCATTGGAACAAGAAAAGGCTAAACAATTAGCTGAAGCTTGCGGCAAAATGTTTACTAGCATAAACGGAGGAGACTATCAAAGTTCTGTATTGGATAGTCAAAATCCTAACTTTATCCTAACAAAAGAGGTGGAATCATGAATATTACATTAGCTGAAGGCATTAAATTAAAAAGTATTCTATCTAAGCAAATTCGTGAATTGGAAACGGAAGCCCAACGAGTGGCTTTTGTAACGGTTGAAAAAGGCGCACCACGTCCTATAATTAGCCGAACATTAAAGGACGTAGAAGCTGAGATGGAACAAGTTAGACTAGATCAACGCAAACTAGATTATCTCATCTACGTAGCAAACAGCACAAATACAGTAGAGTTTGAAGACAAACAACTACCATTAGTTGAAGCTATCGAACTGGCTATCCAACTGCGTGCAAAGTCTTCTTACTATAAACAATTCTCTTTAGCAAGTAAAGAAGAAATCCAATATGGTTTTGCCGAATCGACTACGATTTATCGTGTAGCATTGTTTGATCCAGAAGAATATCGATTGAAAGCACAACAAGCGGAAAAAGCAGCGCATCAATTATCGAATCGCATCAACATGAAAAACTATACAATCGTTCTTGACTTCGATGGTGCTAACTACTTCTAACCTCAAAAAGGTGAGACTCCTTTTTGAGGCATAGAGTGGGAAATATGAACACAAACTTGCTAAACCCATTACTTGTTACCCTTTACACATTGACCAATGACCTATTACCAACCACGTCCATGGCAATGATCCCTTACTGAGTAACACCCTTTCATATTTCTCCTCTATGGCCTGCTGCCTGTCATTTTGACAGGCAGCAGGTTTTTTTATATTTTGTCACTACAAAAATAGGCGGCATTTAGCTTACCAAAGGTTATCTGGAGAATAGTAAATCAGTTTTTCTTGAGAATCCCATCCTTATAAATAGCATGAATCGGGGTAGACTATAGTGAAATAAATAATTTGGGTGAGGAGGAATGAATATGCAGAACAAGCAACAAGGTCAAAGCTATAAAGAACAACAAATAAAACAGCAGCAACAACAATTGAAGGATAACCAATCGCTAGTAGAACAACAATTCACCACCAAAAAGAAGATGGCATTACAAGCCATGCAACAGGCGGTACAATCACTTCAGCAAATGTCCTCTATGTCAGACTTGGCAACGTTACAACAAGCACAACAACAACTGCAACAAGCAGTTCAGCAGCTAAATTATATGCAAGGCATCTCTATTACACAATCTACGACTGCTGAACAACAGCAATTAGAACAAGTACAACAACAAATTGAGCAAGCCGCGCAAACACTTCAGCTCATTCAATCTCTCAACAGCGGAAATCAAAGCTTTAAAAAAGGGTAAAAAACACATCCAGAACTTTCTACTTTGAAAGTCTTGGATGTGTTTTATTTATGGAATCATCATTTTCTACAATCAAAGAATTCACTGCATCTTTAATTTCTTGATATCCTGTACATCTGCAAATATTGGATTGCAACCACTCCTCCACGATTTCTTCTTTCGCATTTGGATGGTTGGTCAGTAATGCATGACCATTGACGATAAAACCGGGTGTACAAAACCCGCATTGAATCGCCCATTTATCAATAAAAGCCGTTCGAACAGGCGAATCTAATAGTCCTTCAATTGTTGTAATTGGTAAATTAACTACTTCAACTGCCAGTGATAGGCAAGAATGGCTGGGTTCTCCGTTAATAAGTACCGTGCACGCCCCGCAATCTCCATTTTCACACGACCGTTTAGCGCCTGTTAATCCAAGCTTTTCCCTTAAAGTAGATAGCAAAGTATCCGCATTTCTAACAACTACTTCCTGTGTTTCCCCGTTCACATGTAAATGAATAATAGCTTTAGATGTTGCGTTTTGCCAATTCATTCGCCCATCTCCATTTCTTCCATGACGTCTAGTAATACATTTTTCAATACAAATGACCTGTACTCTCTAGAACCTTGAAGATCATCCACGATACTTGAAGGTAGATTGCCCAGGACTTTGTCTATTCTATCCACAATAGGGATGGTTGAATCATTTAGTATCGCCTCTATTTCATCAGATCTGAAAGGATAATCACACACACCGCTAAAAGCAACTCGTAATTGATTTTCCTTCAAAATTGCCGCCACTGACACGACAGGATAGCCTACTTTCGAAAACTTGGTTCTTTTTAAACTTATATACGGCAACTCGATATAGGATGAATCAATAATAATTTGAAGAAGCAGTTCCCCTGGAGACAGTTTCATTTTCCTATCAAATAGGGACTTCAAGGAGACAACTCTTACATCAGTCCCCTTCACAACTTTTACTCTCGCATCTACTAGCAAAAGCGGTAAAACACTTTCCTTATATATCAATTTGCTATTAATATTCCCACCGATCGTAATTTTGTTTCGCGAGGTGTGATCTGCAATTTGTTTAACGGTTGCCCCCAGAAATGGAAATAGGTTGGAATTGGTAATTTTATTTAATGAAACTGCCGCTCCAATTACTACATCATCATTTCGCATTTCCAACACATTACATTCGGGAATTCCTTTACTATCAATTATCGCATCTGCATAAACCTTATTCGTACGGGCAAAGGTAATAAATTCAGTGCCACCGGAGATGTACATAGCTTTTTCACCTTGTTCATGAACCCCGTTGTACATATCAATTGTTTCAGTAATAGAAGAAGGTTGAAAGTACATAAAATCAAAAGAAATCATTTAGTTCCCTCCTTCTTCTTTTGCCAAATAGATTCTGGTGTAAGCGGCAATTCATTTAACTCCACATCAGCTGCAATGGAAAGACTGTTGGCCAAGCATGCGGGTGCTCCAATAACGCCATATTCACCTATTCCACGGGCACCAAAAGGTCCATCTATTGCGGGGCTCTCGATAAAATCCACAAGATATTCTGTTGGTTGTTCACCATAACGCAACATTGGATAACCCCGAAGGTCTGAATTTTGTACAATCCCCTGTTCATCAAAGACAAACTTTTCGCTTGTCGCATAACTCAAGCCCATATACATGCCGCCACGCATTTGTTGTGTGGCTGTCATAGGATTAATAATGGTTCCTCCGTCAAGGACCGTGACGCCTTTTAAAATAGAATACGTAAAATCCCTTGTGTCTAATTCAATTTCTATAGCTTGTACACCAACCGACCACCACGGTCCGGGCTTCCCAAAACCGGTTTGTTGATCCATCGGCGTTAAATGTCGCTGTATATGTTTCCCGATACCGACAATTTGTCCTTCTATTGAATGCCCACTTGGATACGTATAACCTAAGGAAATATCCTTAATATCCACACCAAATGTAGGATCAGGCTTTAAGTACACCCTTCCACCGCCAACTTCTAAGTCATCAGGAGAACATTGCAACACAACGGCAGCTGTTTTCTTTAACTGAGCAATTGCATGATCTGCAGCGAATACGACGGCCTTTCCCGCCAAGAAAGTTGAACTGCTCGCAACGGTACGCCATTGGTGAGGGTCGTATTGTGTATTGACTTCCATTGTGACATGAACTTTATTCATGTCCATGCCTAACTTTTCTGCAAGAATTTGTCCGAGTATCGTTTTAGTTCCTTGTCCTAACTCTATCGCTGCACAATTTAAATTCACGCTACCGTCTGCTTCAAAAATAATAATGGCGCCTGCCTGTGCATTTGTAGCCGTCGTGGAAGTTTTCCAAAACGTACTAATCCCTTTTGTGCGCACTTTGTTTTTTCCACTTTGAACTTTTTGTCCTTCATCCCACTTGATTAGCTCTTTAGCACGGTTAATGCATTTCTCCAAATCGCCAATATTGTTCGCTGTCAAGACGGTTTGTGTGGGAGTTGTATGTCCTGGTTTAATACCATTGATCATACGAAGCTGAAGTGGATCCATTTGCAACTTCTCAGCAAGCTGATCCATTGTTCGTTCAACTGCAAACGTTAACTCGGGATGTCCATATCCCCTAAATGAAGTCGCAAAAGGATGATTCGTATACATGCAATATGAGTCACACCATACATTTGGAATATTGTAAGGACCTGTACAATCAAGTGCCGCTGCTCTTGTAATCCCCGCAGCTTGATCAGAATACGCACCTGAATCAAGTAAATACGTATATTTCCCCGCAACCAATTTGCCTTCTTTCGTTACCCCAAGTTGGACGGTTGCGTCGAAACCAATACGACAAGGGGCTGTTGTCATATCTTCTTCCCTATCGAACTCCAATTTCACTACTTTTCCACCCACTGCTTTCGAAGCCAAATAAGCTAGTGGTTCCAACTGAACTGTTCCCTTTCCACCAAACGCACCCCCTACCATCGGAATGTGAACGAGGATATCTCCAACCTCGACATTAAAAAATTGGTTGAGTACTTTTTTTATTGTAAATGGAGACTGACTACAAGAGTGGACAATGACTTTTCCCGCTGGATTAATTTCAACTCGTGTACTTCTTGTTTCCATCGCGACATGATCTGAAAGATTAAATGAATACGTCGCTGTGATGGTTTCTTCACTATTTGCCCAAGCCGTATCAAAGTCACCTTTACGAATTTTAATATGACTACCAATATTTGTAGACGCTTTCGGATAGACATCGCTTATAATTTTCGTGTATTGTTCAGCATTGTCATGTACAAGTGGCGCGTCTTTTAAAAATGCCTGTTGCACGGAGTTCACAATAGGTAAAGGTTCATATACAACTTTCACTTTCTCGGTTGCATGTTTTGCCTGATGTTCATGATCTGCTACGATAATCGCCACAGGTTCACCATAATAACGGACTTTCTCAAATGCCAATGGTGGCCGGTCTGCCAATATAGGGCCTATATGGAACGGAAACATTTTACCAGTAATAATCGCACGCACGCCGGGCATTTTCCATGCTTCAGTCGTATCTATGGAGATAATTTTTGCATGGGCCTGTGTGCTTTTCACAAGTTTGGCGTGCATAAGTCCAGGAGCTGAGTAATCCCCTATGTACCTAACTTTTCCTGTCGATTTTTCCACCGCATCTATCCGTTGTTCAGGTTTTCCAACTGTGGACCAAGATTTATTCGCCATTCATTTAACGCCTCCTAAACTATAGTTACCGAGCTACGATAATGATTGTGTCCTTATTAATTTCATGAGCTGAAGCATCCATCACTTTCTCAATCGTCATACTAGTTTCTTGTAATTCCTTTTCATCTATCACTACGAATACAGGTGCGCCTCCCCCTTTAATCACTTCCGGCTTTATCGTAATGACTGCAATAATTTCAGCGTGCTCATTCCCCAATTTAGTCAACTCCCTAATACTTAATCCACATATGTTTCTTTTATTTTACGAGTTGTGCTTATCCGCTTCCTTTGGCATCCGAATTGCACTATCTAGAACAGGAACTTTATCTAACACTGCTTTAATCTGATTAAAATCCTTTTCCCGTGGCAAGAAAAACAATGCGATTCGACCGTCTGCCATATCCCTCTTCGTAAGCGGAATTAAAGCTGGTTCACCAGAGTCAAGATAACTCCCCAGAATAGTAGCCACATGATGTAGCATCGCCTGTCGCTGTCCTAGAAAAGACAATGTAACAATACTGTTTTGGTTTTTCGGTGTAACGATTGCACCCACCGCTTGTTCAGTAATGATTTTTCTCGTATCCTCTAATCCCACATTTTTAATTAATATATCGTCAACGAAAAGCGTTGGCCCTTCAAAGCGGATTGCCGCTTCTTTAACATCTGCGATATCACTCAAAAACTTCCCCGCCATATTGAACTTCACAACAACCAGCATGATAATCCCACCGATAATTCCTATCCAAAATGAAAATACGGCACACAATGTAGTCACAAGTGCCGTGAACATTACTAAATAATTTCGGCTTTCAAAAGCCTGCGCCATTCCTTCAACAAAAGGTGCACCACGCTTCACAAGTTCGAATGTATCGATCTTCTCAAGAGATTCCCTTTCCATTTTTCTAACTTCACGGAACTGGGTCGCTGCAAGGCCAAGAAACGTAACGGCAGTCCAGTCTGATTCTAAAACAGCGGGAATTGCTACAGCACCGATGAAAGCAGAAATGAATCCAAAGGAAAGATGAATAATCCTGCCAGTAGGATAGGTTGGATATTGCCGAAAATCAGTACGTAATAAAAGCATTCGCGCAACAAAGCCAAAAATAATCCCGATGATAACTGGAAGTAAGTAAGTGCCCACATGCAACCTCCTCGAAATAGTATAGATCTTCCATATTCTAACCATCCCAAGCCCAATTTATAATGTGAAGATGATATTTAAAAATGAATAATAGGTTTACGTAATGGATAAGGTAATTAAAAAGGATGAAGGTGAAAAATTGAAATCTATTCAGCAAATAATTGAAACGGTCTTGGTTGATACCCAACCCGCTGTGCTTGCAATGATAGTTAATGTGGATGGATCCTCCTATCGAAAGGAAGGTACGTGGATGCTTATTCAAGAGAGCGGTGCACAAATCGGAATGATAAGCGGTGGTTGCTTAGAAAATGATTTACATGGTCGTGCAACACAATTATTTAGGACAGGCAAAGTGGTTACTGTTGAATATGATTTAAGTTCTGAAGACGACCTTGATTGGGGACGTGGTGCAGGATGTAACGGCGTTGTCACAGTATTGGTACGTGATATTGATGAGGATTTTCGAGATGTCCTTGATTTTCTACACAAGCAGATGCAATCCAATGAACCTACATACTTTCTCCAATCCATAACAGACTACAAACAGTATGGATGTATAACCGCAGATGGAATTCGATGTGGGGAAATTCAATCAGACGTTACACTGAATTTTAATAACATTATACCGTTTCAAAGAAAAGCTGAACAAATGTACTTCGATGAAGAATTAGTATATTTTCAGCTTGTTTGGCCACAACCCTTACTTTATTTAATTGGAGCTGGCCTCGACGCAAGACCACTTGCACGGCTTTCAGAGAATCTCGGTTATGCGGTCCACCTTTTGGATTGGCGAAGCAATGTTTGTAATGAAGTGCACTTTCCAACTGCAACATCTATTCAAATTGGCGATGTTAGAAAGCTACTCTCAAATACAAAATTTAGCCCGTTGGATTCAGTTGTACTCATGACACATGATTTTCAATTAGACGTTGACATTGGACGGCAGTTACTTCTACACAAGTTATTGTATTTCGGCATTTTAGGATCAAAAAAAAGAACGAAGCGCCTATTTGATGGAGTACTTCCAAATAGTGTTCATTCACCAGTAGGATTATCTATTGGAGCGGATGGACCTGAAGAAATCGCTGTCAGTATCGTAGCGGAACTCATTGCTGTGCGACGGGGGAAATTAATATGAAAATCGTTGGCGTTTATCTGGCCGCCGGAAACAGCACTCGAATGGGTACTCATAAATTAGCATTGCCTATTGGTACTATGTCTCTCGGAAGCTTGGCACTTGAAACTGCATTGAAATCACCACTTGACGAAGTCTATGTAATTATAAAAGATACAGACGATATGGAATGGATTCCTTCACATATGAAGGCCCATGCTAAATGCTCAATCATCCAATGCCCTACTTCAAATGAAGGCCTTTCTGAGTCTTTGCGCTATGGCATTCAACATGCTCGAGAACATCTTGCCGATGGCGTACTTGTCATGCTTGCCGATCAACCTTTTATAACGGTTCAAATGCTTTCCGAGATGATTACTTGCATGAGTGAAAAACCCCCCTGCAAATTCGTAGCCACTACATCCGAACAGGCCATTACGCCACCCGTTCTATTTTCTTCCTCCATGTATCCAGACCTTTTGAAGTTACATGGAGATAAAGGTGCACGGGCAATTTTACAAAGTGATTTTCTTCAACAAGGAACGTTTTTGAATTGTAACGACAAAAGACTGGTATTCGATATCGATACAAGGGAGGATTACGAAACTCTTAAAGTATTGGAATAAACTTAACGAGTGAAAAATTTTCTATCCTTTACTAGAAAAACGTTAAATCACTGAATTCCAACGTATTTTAGAAACTTTTATATAAAGCATTGATATAAAACCCCTCATGCCTCTTTAGAAACTCGTTTACTCTATGTTATTTGTTTCTCATTTACTCCTGAATAGCTCAAGATCTACACATTCGCCTATGAGCCCTATTCAGCCACGCCTAAGGTTCATGATATGTATTGTACCAACGCTTCTTTACAAGAAGCCTCTACAGCTCGCTGTAACCTCTTTTGATGGGCAACGACTACTCTCACTTTTTTAAATATAAAAAAGAACACAGCATATGCTGTGTTCTTTTAGTGATACCCGAGGCCGGACTTGAACCGGCACGCCTCGCGGCATCGCATTTTGAGTGCGACGTGTCTGCCATTCCACCACTCGGGCACGTGTTAAAGTAACTATATAAAATTATAAGGCGGCAACCGGAATCGAACCGGTGGTAAGGGTGTTGCAGACCCGTGCCTTACCGCTTGGCTATGCCGCCAACATAGTGGAGCGGAAGACGGGATTCGAACCCGCGACCCCGACCTTGGCAAGGTCGTATTCTACCACTGAACTACTTCCGCAAAACTGACTGGGGTAGCTGGATTCGAACCAACGAGTGACGGAGTCAAAGTCCGTTGCCTTACCGCTTGGCTATACCCCACTAATGGGGCGGACGAGGGGAATTGAACCCCCGAGTGTCGGAATCACAATCCGATGCGTTAACCACTTCGCCACGCCCGCCATGTTATGATCACTTACAGTATAGTAATGAGTGTTAATAATTTTTAAAAAAATATGGGGCGGACGAGGGGTATCGAACCCCCGAATGTCGGAATCACAATCCGATGCGTTAACCACTTCGCCACGACCGCCACAATTATTATTTATTATTTATTTAAAAAATACAGGGGCAGTAGGAATCGAACCCACACCAAAGGTTTTGGAGACCTCTATTCTACCGTTGAACTATGCCCCTAAATGGTGGTGGGGGACGGATTCGAACCGCCGAACCCGGAGGGAGCGGATTTACAGTCCGCCGCGTTTAGCCACTTCGCTACCCCACCAGTAAGGATGCCGGCGAAAGGACTTGAACCCTCAACCTACTGATTACAAGTCAGTTGCTCTACCAATTGAGCTACACCGGCATATAAATGGTGGCTCAGGACGGAATCGAACCGCCGACACAAGGATTTTCAGTCCTTTGCTCTACCGACTGAGCTACTGAGCCACATTTGTTATTTTTAGAAAGACGCTTTTCGAAGCGTATGTATAAAATGGCGGTCCCGACGGGAATCGAACCCGCGATCTCCTGCGTGACAGGCAGGCATGTTAACCGCTACACCACGGGACCTTGGTTGCGGGGACAGGATTTGAACCTGTGACCTTTGGGTTATGAGCCCAACGAGCTACCACTGCTCCACCCCGCGATAATACTATGAAATAAATGGTGGAGGATGACGGGCTCGAACCGCCGACCCCCTGCTTGTAAGGCAGGTGCTCTCCCAGCTGAGCTAATCCTCCTGGGTTATATTGAAAAACAACTCTTGTGAATACTTCATTTTCAAAATAATTGGTGACCCCTACGGGATTCGAACCCGTGATACCGCCGTGAAAGGGCGGTGTCTTAACCGCTTGACCAAGGGGCCATATAGAATGAAAGTGTACATCTGGCGGAGAGCAAGGGATTCGAACCCTTGAGGCAGCGCAAACCGCCTACACGATTTCCAATCGTGCTCCTTCGGCCACTCGGACAGCTCTCCATAATGGCTCCGCAGGTAAGACTCGAACTTACGACCGATCGGTTAACAGCCGATTGCTCTACCACTGAGCTACTGCGGAATAATGTAATGTGGTTATAATATTCTTTATAACTTGTCTAACAGACCAGCGATGTCCTACTCTCACAGGGGGAAACCCCCAACTACCATCGGCGCTAAAGAGCTTAACTTCCGTGTTCGGTATGGGAACGGGTGTGACCTCTTTGCCATCATCACTGAACTGTTTTCAAAGCCATGATTATTATATCAAACTGAGTGAGAAAGTCAATCCTTTTTCATAAAAAGATTTCATTCACTCAAAACTGAATAAAAGACATTGGTGTAGTTCAAGTAACTACTTTTTAAAA
>NZ_PDYX01000026.1:0-33571 GCF_002743265.1 Sporosarcina sp. P29
CAATCCAACGAAGGCGCCTGCTGTGGTAGGCGTAGCGAAGAGACAAAGACAGGCGAACTTCCTGTCTCTGGCTCCTCGCGAAAGCCATCCACCAGCGCCGAAGTGGGGACAATGAATTCTCCACTTACACTGCCAGCTAAACCACAACCTCCCGATCAAACAAGAAAAAGAAAAAGCAAGTGCAAGAACCACAACCCAAAGCCGCTTATTACGCACCCTAAACAGAAACGTAATCCACAGCCACATACGCACGAACCCTTTTAAAAAACAACCCCTACATGCCACCCCCACTCACTTCCACTAACAACCAAACCCAACAATACACAGTACATAAACGTGCATGTTTTCAACTTACTCGAATTTCGGCTATACTAAGACTAGAAGCAATTTGAGAATAGGATGTGCCAGGATGAGTCATTTAGTAGTAGAGAAATTAACTAAAACAGTTGGAGAAAAAACCCTTTTTAAAGATGTAGAATTTAACTTAAAAAGTGGAGATAAAATAGGTTTGATTGGTATTAACGGTACAGGGAAATCTACGTTGTTATCCATACTCGCTGGACAAGGAAGTGCGGATACAGTCACTATGGATCATCCGAATAAATTCCGTGTAGCATTTTTGCCCCAAGAACCGATTGTCAATCCGGACTTAACGGTGATGGAAGCAGTATTCGAAAGCGATGCACCAGTTATTCGTACAAATCTTAATTACGAAAATGCTTTACAACTACTTACCGAAGATTCTTCAAATGAAGAGTACCAGGAACGTTACTCATTCTATCAAAATGAAATGGATGCATCGGGTGGTTGGGATTTAAACGCACTCGCCCGTACGATATTAATGAAGCTAGGCATCGAGACATTCGATAAGAAAATGGGTGAATTATCAGGTGGGCAACTTAAGCGTGTCGCTCTCGCTAAAGTATTAATCGAACCAGCGGATTTATTATTACTGGACGAGCCGACGAACCATCTGGATGTTGCATCGATTCAGTGGTTGCAAGACTTTTTACAAAATGTTCAAGGGGCCGTATTATTCGTTACACACGATCGGTACTTCTTGGATCAAGTTGCTACGCATATTTACGAATTAGCCGATAAAACACTTTATTCGCATACGGGAAATTATGCAGATTATTTGGAGTCAAAAGCATTGCGTGAAGAGATGTCCGCTGCTTCGGATCAGAAAGACCGAAATCGCTATCGCAGTGAATTGAAATGGATTCGCCGCGGTGCTAAAGCGCGTTCGACGAAACAGAAAGCGCGAATTGACCGCTTTGATGATCTTCAAGCGAAAGTGAAGCAGACTGATGAGTCACTGGACTTTGAAATGGATTTACAAACGACACGTCTTGGTAAAAAAGTGTTGGAAATCAATAATATTACGAAACGATTTGACGATAAAGTGATATTGAACGGTTTTTCCGCTATTCTACAAGCAAAAGAACGTATTGCGATTATCGGACCAAACGGTGTTGGGAAGACGACACTTCTTCAAATGCTGGATGGCACGACAATGCCAGACACCGGTGAGGTCGATAAAGGGTCTACCGTAAAGATTGCTCATTTCCATCAACATTTGCCACCAATGAAGGAAAATCAGCGGATTATTGAGTATATTCGTGAGACGTCCAATGATATTGAATCAGGAGACGGTGAGCGATTGTCTGCGACGCAAATGTTGGAGAGATTCTTATTCCCTTCATCTGCACACGGAACGCCAATTGGTAAGTTATCGGGTGGGGAACGTAAACGTCTCTATTTATTGAAGTTATTAATGGAACAGCCGAACGTTTTACTACTAGATGAGCCAACGAATGACTTGGATCTCGAAACACTTTCTGTTTTGGAGTCGTTCATTGATACGTTCGCTGGAGTAGTAGTGACGATTTCCCACGACCGTTTCTTCTTGGATCGAATCTCACGTAAGTTGTGGATTTTAGATGGCTCAGGTGAAATCGATGTGCGTCTTGGTCTATATTCAGATTACCTTGATGAAAAGAATACAAAAGACGTGAAGCCACAAGCTAAAGTGACGGTTGTTGCTCCGGCTCCAGAAGTTAAAGAACCTAAAAAGAAAATGACATTCGCTGAAAAGAAGCAATACGAAACGATTGAGTCGGATATAGAGAAGATGGAAGAAAAGATAGCAGAAACGGAACAACAGATGACGACTACAGGCTCAGATTATGATCAGCTTCGCCAACTGGATGAGCAGTTAGCATCGCTGAATCAACAATACGAAGAACTAGTTGAGCGTTGGTCTTATTTGCAGGAATTAGCTGATTAATTATATTGGAGGAGATTTTCTTGAAAATCAAATCGATTGAACCCACACCAAGTCCAAATTCAATGAAAATTGTTTTAGATACCCCTTTACCTGATGGAACTAGCCATAACTATAAGAAGAAAGATGAAGCACAGGCACCTGAGCCGATTCGTTCTCTTTTGGCTATCCAAGGAATTAAAGGAATCTATCATGTATTAGACTTTATGGCAGTAGAGCGAATTGGAAATGTTGCGTGGGAATCCATTCTTGCCGAAGTACGTTCTGTTTTAAATGAAGGCGGCGAAACGACCACGCAGGCCGAAGAGCAACAGATAGATGAGCACTTCGGGGAAGTCTATGTGCATGTACAGACATATAAAGAGATTCCGTTGCAAGTGAAAGTATTCAATAGTGATGAAGAATCTAGATTCGGATTAAGTGAACGTTTCATTCAAGCAATGGAAAGCGTTCATCATTCTGAGGTGGAAAACTATATCTTACTTCGGAAGTGGGCAGATTACGGAATCCGTTACGGAGAATTGCAAGAAGTAGGCGAGCAAGTGGTTTTAGAACTTGAAGCCGCGTATCCTGAAACGCGATTACATGAGCTCGTGGAGAAAGCGGAAAAAGCAGACGAGGAAACCATAACTCGTGGAAAGAAAGTGACAGTATCGGAATTTATCGTTCCGGAATGGGAAACACGCTTCCGATTGCTTGATCAAATGCGGGATCCAGACGAGTCAGACTATCCGGTATTGATGATGGCGCTGAAAGACGAGAAAATGTCTATACGCAGACTCGCTACAGTGTATCTTGGTATGATCGAAGACGAATCAGTCATTCCGTATATCGAAAAAGCACTGGAAGACAAAAGTTGGGCGGTTCGCCGTACAGCGGCAGACTGCATGAGCGACCTTGGCTATGTTGGGTTCGAAGCTGCGGCTATCCGTCTGTTACAAGATAAAAACAAGTTGGTCCGTTGGCGTGCAGCTATGTTCCTCTATGAATCTGGAACAGAACAAGCCTTACCTGCACTGCATGAAGCAGAAAACGATAACGAGTTTGAAGTGAAACTGCAAGTTCGTATGGCGATCGCTAGAATTGAAGAAGGCGAAGAGGCAAAAGGTTCAATCTGGCGCCAGATGACTGAAAGAACTAAATAAACTACTCCAGTCCATGAAGATTCATTATGAATCTTCATGGACTTTTTTATAGAATTGTTGACAGAGAATTCAAACGGGTTTATGATAGAGGAAGATATTCGGAAAGGCATTCCGATAATCGTAAAAGTATATATTTTGTGGGAGTAGAAGAATGGAGGGTTTTACATGTTTAAATTAGCTATTGAAAACACAGATGCGCTAAGACCGGCATCTGAAGTAATGGACATCCAACGACTTGGCGTAATGCGCTCAACAAGTCTCAGCTTTTTGCGCATTTTAGTTCGTAAAATGATGCGTGAAGCTTGGGAAATTGAGCAAACGACTTTTGACATAAATGATGAAGGTTACGGTGAAGCGCTTTATAGTATTACTACCCCACAAGGACAGTATACATTTGTCGCATTATCCCGTGAGATCAGCGAAGAAACTCGAAGCGATCGGGTCATTTCTGAAAGATGGGATGTTACATTTGCACTTTGCGATGGAGCGATTTCCGATAAAAAATTGAAACGAATGAAACAAGAACTTCCGAAACAGGAAATGGGCCGGGGAGATGTCACGGATCTCGTATGGTCGCGAGCGAATAAGAGCCAACGTGTTTTTTCTCATGTAGTGGAAGCGCTATCTCAAGGTAAGCAGCCTGATGCAGAAATCATTTACGATATTGGCTATCTATTCCGCACAACTGCAGTCTATGGAAACGGTAAATTTGGAATTGCACCTTATGAACATATGAAAGATAACCATACGTTTAGCGGTGCCTATCTATCTCAAATGTTTGCTGTCTATATGTTGCGCCACTTCAGTTTTGATCTGGTTGAACATATTGCGCGCAAGAACAATCCACAAGCAGCTACATTACATCCTGAAATTAAAAAACTGCTCGGGACAGGCAATGCAACAGGACTTGGAATGGTACCTTACTTGATCTCCCATCCAAAACTTCTCCATCAGTGGATGTGGATTCGTGAAGTAGCATTGGCACGTGCAAAGAAAATGAAGCCAACTGCAGAAGATTGCAAGCGCTTAATTGTGAAACTACAACAAGTTCATACATTCTTTGAAGACGCTCCAATTCCGAATATGGAAGTATTTAAAAATCCAAGGGACTTGGCAACAGAAATCGGAGAGATTTCCAAGTTAGTACAAGACGTTTGTAACACTATAGGAAATTCTAATCATGAAGTAGGCAGACTGTGGTTGGAGTTAACGGAAAAAGTACAAGCGAACTCCACTATGGAAGCACAGGAATTGCTTAACTCAGAACTGATTGATCTCTATCCAGAAGTAATCGTCGACTTAGAGCATCAGACCAACGCGGATGACGGTCTTCATTTGATACCGGAAATGTCCATTGGTTCATTGCGTGAAATTATTCGAAAACAATATCAGTGGGCGTTCCAGTACGATTTCACAAAACCAGAATCAAGACATTATTTCTGGTACCGTTCTGCTGAAAAGGAAGAACCGCGTATTGGAGAACGTGGAATCGATCCGGGTGATGAGTTGTACATGCCGATGAATATTGCAGAACAAGTACAGCAACTAGCTACGGAAATAGAGGTCTGTGATGATGATCTAAAAGTAGCCGCATTCTTACTGAAAAAGCCGGAGCTAAGAGGGATCGTTAGAAGAATCCAATCATTGGACGGTCTGGAGTATGGTGAGATACAAGCGAATCTGACAGGAAAAGATTTACTTCCGGTATATCTATTGCGCTGCAAACTAGCGATATATGGTGCTGAACGTTATGATCCGAAGTCTAATCGTTGGGTACGCATTACGCTATTCCAAGGAGCACCGCTAGTTGAAGAAATCGGAACTACTTCATTCGAAGATGATTGGTTCTATCCATTATTACCGAAAGCGGAGGAGATCAAATGACTGTAGATATGAGAGATATGATTGTTATAGATGCTTTAGAATTAAGTAAGTGGGATCGCGATTTTGTTATCATGTTGCAAAAAGGTGGCGTAACGGCTGTTCATGCTTGCGTTGGACTATGGGAAAACGCTCGTGAAACGTTGACTAAAGTAGCGGAATGGCATCGCTTTTTTAAAGAGAATGACGATTTAATCCTACCGGTGAAAACGGGAGCAGACATTGATGAAGCTAAACGTAGTGGTAAACTCGGAATCATGTTAGGAGCACAAAATACATCCGCTTTAGAAGACGAGCTAGGTCTCGTCTCCGTATTCAATGAGATGGGCGTAAAAATTATGCAGTTGACATACAACAATCAAAATTTGATTGGCAGTAGCTGTTATGAAGAAACAGATCCTGGTCTTTCTCGATTCGGTAAGAATGTGATTAAAGAAATGAACCGAGTAGGAATGGTTATCGATTTATCGCATGTCGGAACGAAGACATCACTCGATACATTGGCACTTTCAAGCCGTCCTGTCGCGATTACGCATGCTAATCCCGATTGGATCTATCCATCTAAACGCAATAAATCAGAGGAAATTCTTTCTGCTTTACGTGATAACAAGGGAGTACTTGGCGTTTGTGCATATCCTCACTTGATCAATGGAGCAGATACAAAACTGGAAGAGTTCTGTGATATGATTGCCCGTACGGCTGATTTCATGGGGATTGACCATGTAGGAATCGGAACGGACTTAACTCATAATATGTCTACGGACTTCCTAGCATGGATGCGTATGGGGCGCTGGACACATGAAATTGATTACGGTGCAGGTTCGAAAGCGAGTCCAGGATGGCCGGATTGGCCGGAATGGTTCCAGACACCAGACGATTTCCCGAATATCGCAAATGGATTAGAAGCTCGTGGTATGACATATGAAGAAATTTCTAAAATAATGGGCGGCAACTGGCACCGGTTCTTTACGGAAGGGTTTAAATCTGAGAAGGAGTTGGCGAAATGCGTGTCTCTCACTTAGAATTATATACTCATTGTAAGAAAATCTTCCAAGCTCTCGGAGTGCCTTATGGTTATGCGGAAGAAGGAGCAGAAACCGTAGCAAATGCCGAGTTCCTCGGACTGTACGGTTTACAACAACTTTACGATGAGCTTGAGGATTTGCAAGGTGAATTCGAAGAGCTGGAAATCTTGAATGAATCGGATTGCGTCACTGTAATAGATGGTGGAAAGCAAAGTGGTATGTTGCTCGGGAAAGCATGTGCTGATTATTTGATTGCACGCTTGGAAGATCAATCGTCCGTAGCAGTGTGCGTCCGGGATGCACGACCATCGCGAGTGCTTGTACAACAAGCGATGTATATATCGAAAAAAGGTTTGGCTAGTATTATTTTATACAAGAAGCCAAGTCATTCATCATTAATTATTTCATCACCGAACTTTGCATTCCCGATCATGGTCCATAAACGTAATAATGAGGATATCATGGAAGGGATCAATAATGAATTAGGACTAACAGGTGATCAGAAATTGAAATTACCATCAGTTACGACAAGATTTTGTATATTTGGTACATCAAATATTGAAAGAATCGATGAAGTAATTGAGCGCTTCGAGAACACAATAGACACATCCTATATTTTAACTACCACAGATGATTTTGAACAACGATGGGAATCTTCGTGGCAATTTGGAACAGAAGTCAGCAGAGAACTGTGGCTTGATTTAAACGAAACAGGCAAGCGCATGCTAGTAGAATCTACTGATCAATCGCGTGAACGCGGTGCAGGAGAAATGGCGTAACATTAATTTAATTACTGGAGGAGACTATACATGATGACAGTTACAAGTGAAGTTAAAGTATTGAAGAACTATATTAACGGTGAATGGGTAGAAACTTCGGGCACAGATATGTTGGAAATCAGAAACCCTGCGAATACAGATGAGTTGGTTGTGAAGGTTCAGCAATCCAATGCTGACGATGCGCAAGCGGCAATCGAAGCAGCAGAAAAAGCATTCCCTGAATGGAGTAAGACACCATCTCCTGCTAGAGGTGAGTATTTATTCAAAATTGCTGCGCTCATGGAAGCGGAAGCAGATGAAATCGCCCGTATCATTGTACAAGAAGAAGGAAAAACATACGCGGATGCATTCAAAGAAGTAAATTATGCGGCGGGTATCGTTAAGTTCTACGCAGGTGAAGGTCGTCGCATGACAGGCCGCATCGTTGAATCGGATATGCCAGGTGTACAGATCGAATTACACAAAGAAGCACTTGGTGTCGTGTTAGTTGTAACACCTTGGAACTTCCCATTGTCTATTCCGGCTTGGAAAATTGCACCAGCTATTCTTAGCGGTAACACGGTCGTATTGAAAGCATCATCTGAAACACCATTGACAGCACAGAAGTTCATCGAAATTGTTGAAAGAGCTGGCGTTCCTGCTGGTGTCGTCAACCAATTAGTAGGACCAGGTCGTTTGGTAACAGATATGATTAATCATCCAGCTGTCAAAGCGATCACATTTACGGGATCGAATCGTGTAGGAAACTTAATTTACAAAGAAGCAGCAAAAGATATGAAGCGTGTATTACTTGAAATGGGTGGTAAAAATCCATTACTAGTTATGGAAGACGCAGATGTGGATGCAGCTGTTCAACTTGCGGTAGCAGGTGGATACGGTCAAACAGGTCAAGCGTGTACAGCGACTAGTCGCGTACTGGTCCACAAAGATATCCGTCAAGAGTTCACGGATAAATTAGTAGAAGCTTCTAAGAAAATTAAAATCGGTAACGGTATGGATGAAGGCGTAACAATGGGACCTCAAGTCAGTGATGGAGAGCGTCAGTCTACATTGGATCTAATTGAAAAAGCAAAAGCTGAAGGTGGCGAAATCCTAACTGGTGGCGGTATTCCTGTATTCGAAGGGTCAGATAAAGGATTCTTCGTAGAGCCGACAGTAATCGGTGGCGTGAAGACAGAAATGACGATTGCGCAGGAAGAAGTATTCGGTCCTGTAATCAGCATCATTGAAATCGAATCGATCGATGAAGCGATCGAAGTAGCGAACGATGTTGCATTTGGTCTGTCCGCAGCGATCTGTACACGTAACCTGACATACATGAACCGTGCGTTGAATGAAATCCAAGCAGGTATTGTCAAAGTGAACATGACAACAACAGGTACGTTCTTCCAAGCACCATTTGGCGGTTATAAGCAATCAAGTACTGGAACATACAAAGAACTCGGCAGCGAAGCGGTTGAATTCTATTGCCAAAATAAAACTCGTTACATCAACAGCAACTAAGTAAGAGTGGATGAAGAAGAGGAATAGAGCAGTCTTTCCTCTTCTTTTCTATTCATCACGTAAAAGGAGTTCATAAATATGACTAAGACACAGGAAGTATCGTCGACAGTGGTGAAGGCCATATCCGTCATCAACTATTTGAATGATGTGTCAGGTCCCCAAGGAGTCAGTGATATTAGTAAAGGTCTCGGTTTATCGACAACGATCGTACACCGTTTATTAACTACACTGAAACTAGAAGGTATGGTGTTTCAAGATCCACGTTCTAAACTGTATACATTAGGGACCATCTTTTTAGACTATGCGAATAAAATCTTGACGGAAATGCCTATTGCACCTGTTGTAGAACCGTGGCTCATGTCGTTACGCAATGAGACAGGAGAAACAGTCGGATTCTACATGCCTACAGGACAAATGCGCATTTGTGTATTGGAGTATGAAAGTCAGCAAGAAATCAGACGCTCAGTTGGAATTGGGAAACGACTACCGCTACATTTAGGTGCAAGTGGAAGAGCAATCCTTGCTTTCCAATCATCTGACCAGCAGGAAAGAGTGCTAGGTACGTTATCTGTACAAGAACGAAATGAACTGGAACATATTTTACAAGAAGTACGAAACCAAGGGTATGCAACAAATGAAGAGGAAATCAGCTCAAACGTTGCGGCATTATCAGTACCCGTGTTTGATAAGCAACATAGCGTCATCGGTGCATTATCTGTATCAGGGCCATTATTCAGATGGAATCGCAAATCGATGGAACCATATATCGCCTCCGTGATCGCAGCAAGCAAGGAAATAACAGACGCATTATAAAAGGATGGGATACTCATGACACCAGAAGATAAATTACAAGAATTAGGTTTGGAACTACCTGAAAAACGCGCAAAAGGCGGAAACTACATATCTTGTGTGCGCACAGGAAATCTTTTATTCCTATCGGGCTCACTGTCATATGATGTACTAGGTAAAGTAGGCGATACATTAACGATAGAAGAGGGTTACGCTGCATCTAGACAGGCAATACTATTTGCACTATCCACTATTAAAGAAGAAGTGGGCGAGTTGTCGAACGTCACAAAGTTTGTGAAGCTTCTCGGCATGATCAACACGGCTTTTGATTTCACTGGACAGGCTAAAGTAATGAACGGTGCTTCGGATTTATTGGTGGAAGTATTCGGTGAAGAAGTAGGTACACACGCACGTACGGCAGTTGGAATGATGTTGCCACGCGGTGCAGCAGTGGAAATTGATGTCATTGTAGAAGTGAAGTAAGAAAATGGAGAAGTTTTCTCCATTACATGAAAGTAAGCGGTTACACACAAATGCAGCCTAGAGGAGGTAAAACTTTGAATAAGTACGTATCAAAAACGGACCGTCCCGTTTTATTTATTAGCGGTGGATTGCTTGTAGCATTTGTCGTCGCATCATTTATTAACTTGGATTTCGTTGCAAACATAGTAGATTGGGCATTTGCATTTGCGGTGAAATACTTTGGAGCGTTCTGGCAATTATTATTATTGGGTACATTTTTCATTGCGCTATTCCTGGCATTCTCTAAGTACGGGCAGATTCGCTTAGGTGGAATGAATAAGCCGGAAATTGGTTATTTTAAATGGCTAGCTATGATCATGACGACATTGCTTGCGGGGGGCGGAGTTTTTTGGGCGGCTGCAGAACCGATGTATCACTTTTTGGATCGTCCTCCATTGTTCACAGGAGTCGAATCAGCAACGGAAAGTGCTATTATTCCGGCATTTTCCCAGTCCTATTTGCATTGGGGATTTCTTGCCTGGTCGATCCTCGGGACATTAGGGACGATTGTGCTAATGTATGCGCATTATTCGAAAGGGATGCCGTTAAAACCACGTACATTGCTTTACCCAATCCTTGGTGAAAAGATTATGCGTAAAAGCGCTCTAGGTACTACTATTGATGCGTTTTCTGTCATTGCTGTAGCTGCCGGCACAATTGGACCGATCGGATTTCTCGGTCTGCAGGCAGCTTATGGAATGGAAGCTTTATACGGCGTGCCCAATACGTTAACGACTCAGATCCTCATTATTGTCGGGGTAGTGGCGATTGCTACTGTTTCGGCGGTAACGGGTTTACGTAAAGGGATTCAATTCTTGAGTAATTTGAATGTCATCATCACATTGATTTTGATGGTCGCGATCCTCATTCTTGGACCGGGCGGATTTATCATCAATACATTCATTTCATCATCAGGTGTGCATCTTCAAGAGTTCTTTGGCATGGCGACATTCCGAGGTGATTCTAGTTGGCTTGGATCATGGACGATCTTTTTCTGGGGCTGGTTCCTCGGTTATGGACCGATGATGGCGATTTTTATCGCTACGATTACACGCGGACGTACGATTCGCGAGCTCGTATTAGCTGTTTCCATTACGGCACCAATTGTCACCGCATTCTGGTTCACTACTGTCGGTGGGGCAGGTATATTTTACGAAATGGCTCAGCCAGGTGTAATATCCGAAGCATTGAATACATCCGGAATGCCTGCAGCGATGATTGCCATTACCGAGCAACTGCCGTTGAATGTGATCATTGGACCACTGTTTCTTCTCGTCACAATTCTATTCGTTGTCACAACAGGCGACTCCATGGCGTATACGATTTCGGTTGCTATTACGGGGGACGGCCATCCACCCAAAATTATGCGTGTATTCTGGGCAGTGATTATGGGAGCGGTGGCAAGTGTACTATTGATGATTAGTGAAGGCGGAGTGGAAGCCATCCAATCCTTTATTGTAGTCACTGCGATACCGGTCTCACTCCTACTGCTACCGACATTCTGGGCAGCCCCAAAAGCTGCCAAACTATTATACGCTGAACAATTCGGAGAAGAAGCGCCAGCGGAAAATGTAGAAATTAATTCAGCTAGTTTAATGAATGAAAATGAGGCTGTGCAAGATGAAGTACACTAAATAGCAAGTTTATCATGATTCATTAGTAACCTTGTCGATCCGGCAAGGTTTTTTTATATAACAAAATCACTAAAAGAGTATACTTTGAACAAGGACTAAAGGTATACTGTTAGTCTACTTATAATTTACTAGGAGGGCTTACAAAGTGAAGAAGTCTGCAAGTATTGCGATGAAATTATCAGCACTCATTATCGCATTATTCTTATTATTGTTTTTAGTCTACTCAGTTGTCACGAGCGTCATGTTACATAAACAAAGCATTAAAGATGCTGAAGAATTTGCATTAGAAAGTGCAAATAAAAATTCACTCGTTCTCAGTGCAAAACTGAATGAAACAAATGAAATGTTGCGCACAACGAGTCACATATTGGAAACATTACAAGCGACTGGGGATATGAAGCCAGATGAAATTATTCGTATCATCAAAAGCAATTTGCAAAAAAATGATGACGCGACTGGGATGGCTGCGGTAGTCAATCAGTCTGCATTCGCTGAGGGAGAAGTCATACCAAAGAATTTACTTGATGAAAATCAGCAATTCATTCCATATATCTTTAAGCAGGATAATACGACTAATGTGGAACCGCTAAGTGGAATGGATGATGCGACAGCAAACAGCTGGTATACCGTTCCCCAAAAAGAAGCACGTGCCATTTTGACAGAACCTTATCCGTATGAAACGAATGGTCAAACGATTCTCATGACTACTATTTCAGTACCCATGCTTGATGCTTCAGGAAACTATTTTGGTTTATTGACAACCGATTTATCTATAGATTTCTTAACGGATGTAGTGAAGACGATTCAACCAAAAGGCGGTTATGCGTCTGTCATTACAGATGCTGGTTATATTACAGCGAACAGTTTGAAGCCAGAATTGAATAATAGTAATATGGCGGATGCGATTGATTGGAATAGTGCTAAAGTAGATCTGAACCAAGGTGAATTGGCAAGTATGTATGTAGATTCTCAAAGTCTGCATGAACAAGCATTTAATGCGTTTGCTCCGATTAACTTAAAAGGTATTAATGAGAAGTGGTCAGTACAAACGGTCACACCAAGATCTGAGATTCTAGATACGTTTACTACTATTTTATGGATTACGATCATATCTGCCATTGTCATCGTGTTACTGATGTCAAGTGCATCTACAATCTTCATTTATCGACAATTGAGACCGTTGAAAACGTTACAACAATCTATGGAAACCGCTGCCGCTGGCGATTTGACCATGCTGGTAGATGAACAGAAAATCCATCACGATGAGATAGGCTTAGTGGCGCTTGCCTATAATGATATGTTGCGTCGGACAAATGCGGCCCTACAAACTGTACAACTGTCTTCGGGGCAGCTAAGTGATTCATCAGCACAGGTCACACAAGCCTTCGAAGAGTTAGTCGCTGCCAATCAGGAAGTATCAGTAGCTACGGATGAAATCGCACAAGGGGCTTCCAAGCAATCAGAAGACACTGAAGTGACAAGCTTACGGATTTCTGATTTAGCAGACCGTATGGATCACATCCACACTATGTTCATGATGATGAATCAGCTATCCACAGACGCGTCCAGTTCTGCGGAAAATGGAATGACCGAAGTGAAAAAACTACGGGATCATAATACGACGGCTAATGAAGTCAATAAAAAAGTGCAACTTCAAATAGCCACACTGACCAATAAAATTTCATCTATTAATCAGGTCATTCAAACATTGCATGGTATTACGGCAAGCACGAATCTTCTGGCGCTCAATGCGAGTATCGAAGCGGCGCGAGCGGGTGAGAGTGGGAAAGGGTTTGCGGTTGTTGCGAATGAAGTACGTCAGCTAGCGGAACAATCCCGAAGAGAAACTGAAGTAATTCAAGAAACCGTAAAAGAAATTTTATCAGAATCCCAGCAGACGGTTGATGTCATTGAACTGAATATGAAGTCAATGGATGGACAAAATCAGTCCGTTACCGATACAGAAGAGTCGTTTGTACAAAATGCCGGCATTATCGATCAAATTCGTGAATCAATTACGGAGCTATCCGAAAAACTTGCTGAAATGATGGAATATAAAGACGACGCCATTTTAGCCATCCAAAATGTCTCTGCCATTTCCGAGCAGACGGCTGCATCTTCTGAACAAGTAAGTGCATCAGCTGCCGCACAGCAAGGTGAGTTGGAACAAGTAGCAGATTCCACAAATCAAATGAACCAGATCGCTCTGGAACTGCGAAGTGTTGTTGATCGATTCAAATTAGCGTAAGTCAGTAGAAAATCGGCAGAAGTGGTATAGTCCACTTCTGTTTTTGTCTGAATTGAGGTTCCGTTAAATAAGTTTTATAGAGACAAGAAAAAATTAACGAGTAGAATGAAAGAATATACTAATATCCTAAGAGAGAGATGAAGCCAAGTGTTACGTTTATTTAATAAGGAAAAAAATCAAACTTCGGTACAGGAGATGGAGCACCCCGAACAGCAAAGTACTGGTATTATATCGTTAGAAAAATATCCCGCTGTATTACAGCAACTGCGAATGATTAATCTGACAGAACAAGATTTGAAGTTTCTTTCTTGTATGCAAATGCAAATACAACCTGTTTTACCTATAATGACGAATCGTTTCTACCAAGCAATGGACGGTCAGCCACACCTACTACATATCATTGCAGAACATAGTAGTATGGATCGCTTAAAAGGATCATTAACGAAACATATGCAGTCCATATTTCAAGGGAAGATAGACGAGAGCTATTTGAAACAACGTCGCGTTATAGCGAAAGTCCATGTACATATCGGTTTAGAACCCAAGTGGTATTTAGCGGCAGTTGAATCATTGTACGAAGAGTTTTTCGCTTTTATTGAACGACAGGACTTACCCAAGAAAAGACAATTTAATACATTGCGTGCTTTTATGAAAGTGATGAACTTTGAACAACAATTGGTTTTGGATGCGTATGAAGAAGAGAATAAAATCAACCGACAGAAAGTGGAAGATTCTAAAGCGGTTGTGAAGGGGCAAGTGTTGAATACGTCCCAGAATCTAGCTGCGATTAGTGAGCAGACGAATGCTTCAACCGAAGAGCTTTCCAAAAAAGTACACATGTTGGAAAATATGATGGTTCAAAACTTGAAATTTGTTACGGAGACAGAGAAAACTTCGGTGGTAGGAAAGAAATTGGTGATTACTCAATCTGAACAATTCGACCAAATGGTTGAGCATACTTCGGGTTTCATGGATAGGATGAAGGCGTTGCATCATTCATCTGAGCAAATAAGGGGTGTCGTGACACTCATTACGTCCATTGCCGATCAAACAAACTTACTCTCATTAAATGCAGCCATTGAAGCAGCACGGGCTGGTCAGCATGGTAAAGGATTTGCTATAGTTGCGGCTGAAGTGCGAAATTTGTCGATCGAGACTAAACAAGCAATAGGCAAAGTGACGGGCATGATTGAAAGCACCAATAGCCATATAGCCGAGATGTCTAAATTTATGAAGCTAATGGAACAGTTGATCCAGAACAGCGCGAAAGAGAATGTGCTAGTGACCCAATCATACGACGGGATTGTCGGTGCGGTAAGTGGTATGAAGCAACAGACTGCCGAGTCTCGCATATCCATCGAAAACACGGTTCAAATTTTGGAAGAGATTAATCAGGCCATTGAAAGTATCGCCCATTCATCGGATGGTTTAATACATTTAGCGGAAGATTTATAAGCTAACCTACCTTTCTATTATGCATAAGGCATCACTTTTGGTACACTGAGCAAATAAATACGTTCATTATGAAGGTAGGTGTGTGTATGGAAGAAGCAGCACTGATTAGCATCGTAGCCATATTGGCGCTCGGTATTTTCTCGCAATGGCTAGCCTGGAAAATACAATGGCCTTCCATTTTCATCATGTCGATCGCGGGCTTATTGATCGGTCCCATATTTGGCTGGGTGAATCCAGAAGTGGCATTGGACGAGCTGTATAGTCCGCTCATTTCACTAGCAGTTGCTATTATTTTATTTGAAGGAAGTTCTAATCTAGACTTTCGGGAAATTAAGGACATTTCGAAGTCCGTTTTCCGAGTCGTTACATTGGGCGCATTTTTAGCCTGGATTCTAGGATCCTTTACGGCGCATTTCATTGCCGGGTTAACATGGGAAGTGTCGTTCATCATTGGAGGTCTCTTTGTTGTGACGGGGCCGACAGTAATTATTCCATTGCTACGTAATGCAAAACTAAAGGCCCGAACCGCGGCCGTTTTGAAATGGGAAGGGATTATCGTTGATCCCGCTGGTCCGTTACTTGCATTATTTGCGTATGAAGTAATTAAAGTATTAACAAATGAACACTTATCGATGAATTACTTATTGAACTTCTTTGGGGGCGCTGCACTTGCCGCGCTTCTCGGATTAGCAATGGGCTTGTTGATTAGTGTGATGGCACATAGAGGACAGTTTCCCGAGTACTTGAAATCACCTGTCATATTGGCATTTGTACTGTTGTGCTTTACGATGGCAGAAGTCATCATGCACGAAACGGGAATGCTTGCAGTGACGGTTATGGGTCTAGTTCTTGGTCGCACGAAACGCTATGTTTCGTCAATCGGTAACGTTGGCCATTTTGTTGAGAATGTTTCCGTCATGTTAACGTCGACGGTCTTTATTTTACTAACAGCATCACTCGGAAGAGAAACGCTCTCACAAATTTTCACGTTACCGATCATTGGATTTGTATTGGTTATGTTATTCGTTGTGCGTCCACTATCCATATGGATTTCTACGATAGGCACCGAATTGGTCTGGAGAGAGAAGTTGCTGATCGGCTGGATAGCACCTAGAGGAATTGTCGCATTGACTGTTGCGGGGTATTTTGCTGCGACACTTGCAGAAGACGGGTATGAAGAAGCTACTTTGCTAACCGCACTGACCTTTGCTCTCGTCTTTATTACGGTAACCGCTCATGGATTTACACTCGGACCACTAGCGAAAAAGCTAAACTTAGCGAGTAATGAGCCACCGGGTGTGTTAATTGTTGGAGCAAGCAGTTTTTCGATTGCATTAGCTGCGCAATTAAAAGAGATGAAAATACCGGTACTGATTGTCGATCCTTCACAAGGACGATTGCGCCCAGCGAACGAAGCGGGTATAGATACATTTACCGGGCAAATGTTATCGGAACGGTCACGCTTCTCCATTGACTTGGCACCGTATGATACGATTTTGTCGATGACAGGAGATGCGTCTTATAACGCATTGATCACGCAGTCATTTGCGCCTGAATTCGGTTTTAACAACACGTTCTCGTTGACGGCTGTATCCAACCATACGATGAGTAAATCCGCGTTGCCGATTTCATTAAAAGCGCATTTATTGTTCGAAGAGGGAGCTACTTTCCCAGAGTTAAACCGCAAGATCAATACGGATTATGAAATTGGTTTGTATGAGTGGGAAAGCACGGAGACGGACTTGGCGTTCAAGGAGATTATTCCTGATTCGGCGACTGCGTTGTTTGTGAAGAAGAAAAATGATACGTTGGCATTTGCTACGCTTCAGAAGAAGATTTCGTTGGATGCTGGCGATCAGTTGGTGGTGTTGAAGCTGAAGTCTGGTGTTCCTGCTAATGTATAAGTGGATTAGGCTGTCAAAGTGTGTTTCTGACTTTGACAGTCTTTTTTTGCGTGTATTATCCTACTAGAAAACGCGTTTGGCAGGAAAGACTAGGGGGCTGTGGGTCTTTGTGACTTTTTGTTGGGTCGTTGCTCGACTGGTGGTTGGGTACTGAAGTTAGTGAGTGTCTGCTTTCTGGACCCGCGCAGGCACGTGGGGGATTGCCTCCAGCCAGGAGCCAGCTGGCGGTGGTGCTGCCAGTTGTCTCCTGGCCACGGCCTACCCCGCCGTTGTGCCTGCGCTACTAAGTGGTAGTTATTCTGGTTGTGGTTCTTATAGGATGAAGATCAGTGACATCGTGATATCTAGTATGTATTTCTAGCAAAAGAAGTGTAAGAACTGCCGTACAGCCATCCACCAGCGCCGTAGTGGCGACAATGGACTCGCCACTTACATAGACAGCTAAACCACAAACTACTGATCAAACAGGAAAAGAATAAGCACGTGCAAGAACCACAACCCATTGCCGACTATTACGTACTTTAAACAGAAACATAATCCGACAGCACTTACGCACTAATGCCATTAAAACAACTATACGAACTGCCGTACAGCCAATCCAACGAAGGCGCCTGCTGTGGTAGGCGTAGCGAGGAGACAAAGACAGGCGAACTTTCCTGTCTATGGCTCCACGCGAAAGCCATCCACCAGCGCCGTAGTGGGGACAATGGACTCACCACTTACATAGACAGCTAAACCACAAACTACTGATCAAACAGGAAAAGAATAAGCACGTGCAAGAACCACAACCCATTGCCGCTTATTACGTACTTTAAACAGAAACGTAATCCGACAGCACTTCAACGAGTAAAAACAACAACCCGAACTGCCCTACACCCAATCCAACGAAGGCGCCTGCTGTGGTAGGCGTAGCGAGGAGACAAAGACAGGCCTTGTCTATGGCTCCTCGCGAAAGCCATCCACCAGCGCCGTAGTGGGGATAATGGACTCACCACTTACATAGACAGCTAAACCACAAACTACTGATCAAACAGGAAAAGAATAAGCACGTGCAAGAACTACAACCCATTGCCGCTTATTACGTACTTTAAACAGAAACGTAATCCGACAGCACTTCAACGGGTAAAAACAACAACCCGAACTGCCCTACACCCACTCCAACGAAGGCGCCTGCTGTGGTAGGCGTAGCGAGGAGACAAAGACAGGCGCACTTTCCTGTCTCTGGCTCATCGCGAAAGCCATCCACCAGCGCCGAAGTGCGGACAATGGACTTGCCACTTACATAGACAGCTAAACCACAACCTCCTGATTAACCAGGAAAAGAAAACGCACGTGCAAGAACCACAGCCCAACGCCGCTTATTACGCACAATTAACAGAAACATAATCCGACAGCACTTCGCCAGCCAAGCAGCCAGAAAAGAACATCACGATGTCGGTTCAACATTCAAAACCGTCAAATCCTCGCTATTCTTCAACAACTCAATAAACACCTGCAACGCCTTCGTTTGAAACGGCGAATTCGTCACAATAGAGAAATGACGCTTGAATGGGGTTCCTTTCACCGATAGCGTCGTCAAATCACCATAGCGCAATTCCTTTTGAATCGCCCACTGTGACAATAAACTAACGCCGAGTCCTGCTTCGACAGATTCTTTAATCGGCTGTGTGCTGCTGAACTGCATAATACGCTTTGGATAGAATCCAGACTGGGAGAAGAATAACTCTGCCGCTTCGCGTGTACCTGAGCCTTCTTCGCGTAAAAGCCAAATATCATCTTCTAATTCAGTAATGGATTGACGCCCTGTTTTCTGTGAAAGCGGATGATCGATAGAAGTCACGATGTACATTTCGTCTTCTGCAAAGTCTTCATTTTGAAGTGGTGCAGCTTCTTTGAAATGTCCTTCGATTAATCCGACGTCGAGCTGGTGCGTGATGACTAACTCCGCGATGTCTGCTGTATTGCCAATGGTGACTTGTGGTTCAATCGATGGATAGTCTGCGACTAGTTTAGACAGAATATGGGGGAGGACATACTCACCGAATGTGTAGCTTGCCCCAATCGTAAGAGGGCCGCTAGCTTTATTGGCCAAGTCATCGACTAAGTTTTGCATTTTGGTATACAGTCCCGCAATTTCTTTTGCGTGATGATAGACAATTTCTCCCGCTTGGTTCAGACGTACGTATTTATTAGTCCGTTCAAGCAATCGCACCCCAATGGTTTCTTCGAATGAACGAATGTATTGACTGACAGCGGGTTGAGTCATATGTAGTTCTTCCGCTGCTCTAGAGAAGTTCTTTTGCTCGGCTACCTCGATGAATACTTGCAGTTGCTGATCGATAGGGAACGACTCCTTTCATGTATATAGAATTACTTATCATACCTATTATAAATAGTTATTTCTCTTATAGCTAGCCATTTTATATACTACTAGTAGGAGGTGTTGTCATCGTGGTTTCTTCAGATATGACTTCAGAACAGCATACACCACAACGTCCATCCAAATGGAGAGCGTGGATAGGTGGAGTAGCATTTACATTCTTTATTGCATTTTTAGGTTATTTATTAGCAAAAGTACCAGGTTTCGATCATATCGGACAATTGGCATGCGCCATTATTATCGCGGTGGCATACCGACAGTTTTTCGGCTATCCTGAAATAATCCGAAGCGGGATTGCTTTCTCATCGAAACGCTTGCTTCGCGCAGCTATCATTTTATACGGTTTGAAATTAAATATAGATACGGTTTTAAGCGACGGGCTCGGCTTACTTGCTCGAGATGTAGGTGTCATCATTTTCGCCATTTTCATGACAATTTGGCTCGCTAAAGTATTCAAAGCAGATAAAAACATCTCCTTGCTTTTAGGTGTCGGGACAGGAGTTTGCGGTGCAGCTGCCATTGCAGCAGTGGCGCCGATTATTAAGGCAAAAGATGAAGACACAGCAATAGGCGTAGGGATCATCGCATTGATGGGTACGGTGTTTGCGATTGGCTACACGATTCTGCGTCCCATTCTTCCGCTTGATTCAATCGAGTACGGAATGTGGGCTGGAATCAGTCTACATGAAGTTGCGCATGTAGCTTTGGCTGGAGCACCGGCAGGAGAAGACGGCTTAGCCATTGCTTTACTGGCCAAACTTGGTCGTGTATTTCTATTAGTACCGCTCTGCTTCATTTTAATATTTATCATGAAACGTAAACATAAAGACACTGACGAAACGGGCAATAAAATTGAATTTCCATGGTTCCTTGTAGGCTTTATCATTCTAAGTATTCTAGGAAGCTATGTGTTCGGTCACTCCATTCCTGTCTCAGACAACGTAATGGAAGGCGTCTTCACATTGACCACATGGTTACTAACAGCGGCTATGGTAGGACTTGGTCTCAATGTTAGTCTGCGAGATTTAAAAGATCGCGCTATGCGACCACTGGCTGCGATGACAGTAACATCCATACTACTATCGGTCATCGCGTACTTTATTATTTGATTCGGTGTAGCTATAAAAAGCTAGCTTCAGAGAAATTCTCCAAAGCTAGCTTTTTTGTTTGACTTTATTTAGTCCACCCCCTAAACTATTAATTATTGGTTTAGGGGGTGGACTACTTTGAAAGATCAACTTCAAGAAGCGGTAGAACTATTTGAAGAAGTCATGATCTACGGCACGGAACACGTCGTGAAAAACTTGGATGTTCCAATCTGGAAAGACTACTCACCAGAACAAATCCAAGTTCTGAAAATACTTTCTGCCTATGGCCACCTTTCAAGCGGGCAACTAGCAGAGATTCAAGGCGTACATAAAAGTGCCATTTCCACACGTCTCAAGAAACTAGTCGAAAAAGATCTAGTACAGTCTGAAAAAGACTTGAACGATCAGCGGATCAATCGAATTTCATTGACCGCAAAAGGCCACGAAGTACTATCTGTTTCCAATGCGGCAATAAATGAAAGCATTGAAAACCTGTTTACAGATCAAATTGATGAGCAGGAGTTGGAACAATTCATCAAGACATTTCGTAAACTTAAATCAATTTTAGTGACGAAGGAGAGATAACGCGTGAAAACGATATTAAAATTCAAATGGCCTATTGCGGTCGGTATCGTAATACTGACTGCAGTTTTATTTATACTAGCACCTGACTTGGCAAAGCAGGCGGAAAAAGCAGGATCCTTCCAGTTGCTCGACTCAGCAGATTCCCAAAAGGCTGCACAAATGCTAGAAGATGCGGGTGAAGCAGATGAAACCATCTCGCTAGTTTATGATCTCAATCAACCGGCAGATAAAGTAAAGAAACAAGAAATCTCTGCGACTGCCAAAGAGATTACGGGTGCTAGCAAGATTGTGACGGATGTTCTAGATCCGTTTGAAAGTGAAGAAATGGAAGCTCAGCTCGTTTCCGAAGATCGGAAAATTGTATTGCTTCCGATCACGGTAGACGGAACAGATGATGAAATCATTCAGTTGGCTGAAAAAATAAAAAAAGATATCGTCTCTACAGAAGATAAAGTGTATATGACGGGCGAAGCAATCATTAATAATGACGTCAATGAAAGTGCGCAAGAAGGGCTGAAAAAGACTGAAATTATTACGGTTGTATTGATTTTTGCTTTATTGCTCATAGTTTTCCGTTCGATTGTGACACCATTTGTTCCATTAGTGGCGGTAGGGATCACCTATTTGTTAAGTCAGTCATTCGTGGCGTTCTTCATTGACTGGTTTGGGTTTCCGGTTTCGAACTATACCCAGATATTCTTAGTGGCGATTTTATTCGGACTTGGAACGGATTATTGTATTCTGTTATTAAGTCGTTATAAAGAAGAGTTATTAGCTGGTCATGAAGTGGAAGAAGCCATTATCAATACGTATAAAACGGCAGGACGCACACTGTTCATCAGTGCACTGGCGGTATTTATCGGTTTCGCGGCAATCGGATTTGCGGACTTCCCGATATTTAAATCGGCAGTCGCAGTAGCAGTTGGGATCGCGGTGTTGATGCTCGTTCTATTTACTGTCGTACCACTGTTAATGTCTATTTTAAAAGACAAATTATTCTGGCCTGCAAAAGGTGCAGCTACACATAAAGATAGTAAATTGTGGATTGCATTCAGTAAATTATCCGTTATGCGTCCACTACTTTCCATGTTAATCGTAGCGATCATCACAATCCCACTATTATTGACGTACGACAATGATTTATCATTCAATACGGTAGATGAAATTGATGGAAGTAAAGAGTCTGTAATGGGATTAAATCTTATTTCAGATGCTTTTGGTGAAGGAGATTCACTACCCGTACAAGTATTGTTAAAGAAAGATTCCCCAATTGTTAAAGAAGGGGATATTACCTATTTAGAAGCGATTTCTCGAGACTTGGAGAAAGTAGAAGGAGTCAAAAGTGTTCGTACGGTTACACGACCAACTGGTGAATTGTTGGAAGACTTATATGTAGATCATCAAATCGGTTTGATGGCAGACGGTTTGAAACAAGCGAATGATGGGATACAAGAAATTCGTTTAGGATTGGCAACGGTGCAGTATAATTTACGCGACGCAGCTAATCAATTGCCTTCAGGCGGAACGGGTGGCGGTGGCGGACTAATCCAAGCCGCAAACGGTATTGAACAAATCAACGGTCAGCTAGCGCAGATTTCTGGTGGACTGCAACAAGGACTTCCTGCGGCACAAGCAGCTGGAGGGTTGGATGCTTTAGGTAATGAATTGGATAAGATCAGTAAAGGCATTGCTGGAGCTGGATCACAAATCAACCAAAGTGGTTCGCAAATTGGCCAATTAAAAGGTGGTTTGAAGCAACTAGGTAGTGGTGTCAAAGCTTCCAAGGATGGTTTAGCTGAAGTGACGACAGGTCTTCAAGAAATTGCGGTTATGCTCGATGATATGGCGGATACGAAAAGTGTGCGCGACACGGGTTTATTCATTCCAAAAGGGACGCTCGATAATGAAGAGTTTACACCCGTCATTGACCGCTATACATTCGATGACGAAAAAGGCATCCTGATGGAAGTCATCTTGAAGGAAAACCCGTATTCTCGTGAAGCGATTTCGACGGTACATGATATTAAAGATTCGGTGAAGCGCTCGGTTATCGGTACGCCATTTGAAGATGCAGATCTAGCTTTTAGTGGTATTTCAAGCATGAACTCGGACTTGAGTGATATTTCATCCGCTGACTTTACGCGTACTGTCACCATTATGTTAGTAGGGTTATTCATCGTTCTGTTTGTCTTATTCCGTTCGGCGATCATGCCATTGTATATGATTGGTTCATTATTGCTAACATATTACACGGCAATATCTATTACGGAATTGATCTTCGTCAATGGTCTTGGCTATGACGGAATCAGTTGGGCGGTTCCATTCTTCGGATTTATTATGCTGATTGCGCTTGGCGTAGATTACTCGATCTTCTTACTCGATCGTTTCCGCGAAGAAAGTATCGGGGGTATGAAGGTCAGGGAAGCTTTGATGTATTCTATGGCGAAGATGGGTACGGTAATTATTACAGCAGCTGTGATTTTAGCAGGGACATTCGGTGCAATGATGCCTTCAGGTGTCTTGAGTCTCATGCAAATCGCAACGATTGTTATTTCAGGATTACTGCTTTATGGTTTAATTATTCTACCACTGTTAATTCCGGCTATTACGGTTTCGTTCGGCCGCGGTGTTTGGTGGCCGTTTAGAGGATAAAGGAAGAGGTGCTCAGCTACTGACTGAGCATCTTTTTTGTCTATGTTTATAGGACCAGTCTTACAGGGTAAAGAAAGTAAAACGAATAGATTGGAGATTGCTCATGATGAAGCTACATACAGGATCATTATATTGGGAGTCGACTTTTACTAAAGAAGATTTTGTGAAAGTGAATCGTCAAGATATGTATGATGTCGCAATAATAGGTGGCGGAATGTCGGGTGCATTAACTGCATACGTGCTAGCGAATGAAGGCTATTCGATCGCGTTGATTGAACAAGAGGAAGTTGGTGGGGGGAGTACTTCTGCCAATACTGGTTTATTACAGTTCTCCAACGATATTATGCTGCATGAATTGATGGAGCAAATTGGCGAAGAGAAAGCCGTGGAATTTTATCAGGCATGTAAAAAAGCAATGGAAAATTTGCAAGACGTCGCGGAACATGCGCCGTTTGATGTTCAATTTCATACACGCGAAAGTTTATACTATGCTAGCACAGAGGGAGATGTAGCTAGACTACGTAAAGAATTTGTGGCGTTAAAAAAGTATGGTTTTCCAGTAGAGTTTTGGGAACCTGAAGACATTGTAGCGCACTTCCCGTTTTCGCAACCCGCAGCTATCGTAACAGCAGGGGATGCAGAAGTGAATCCACTGCGTTTGTGTATGGGTGCGATTCATTACGCATATGAAAAGGGTATGGATATATTTGAGCATACGGAAGTGCTCGGGATTCAAGACATAGAAGAACGTGTGCTCATAAAAACGACGAATGGCGAATTTCAAGCGAAGTCGGTCGTTGTCACTACTGGTTATGCGCCGACTCCTGACATGAAGATTCCTCAAAAAGACTTAAAAGTTACCTATGCAATCGCTACACAGCCAATAGACGATTTGTCATTCTGGCATGATCGCATGATGATTTGGGAGACGAAACGACCTTATTTATATATGCGATTAACGGATGAAAATCGTATCGTGGCGGGTGGTTTGGATCAAAATATGGATACATTACCGAGTTCACAAGAAGAAATCGATAAGAAGTTCGCTCAATTAAAGCAAGAGTTACAAGAGCTATTTCCTAATCAGAAGCTCGATTTTGAATATGAGTGGACGGCATTATTCGGTGAGTCAACAGATGAATTACCAGTCATCGGACGTCATCCATTCGAGCCGAATATATACTACCTGATTGGATTAGGTGGTAACGGAACGGTCTACAGTATGTTAGGTGCGTATTTATTGCGTGATGAATTGGCAGGGAAGTCGAATCCTAATGAACCTATATTGGAGATTGAACGTTAAAAAAGCAATTGGAGAAAATTTCTCCAGTTGCTTTTTACGTGTATTTACATGAGAAATAGTATCTTTACAGACTAGTTAACTTAGAATGTGATAACACCCATAGCCATTGTAATTAGGAATAACACGATACTGAAGCCCCACATGATGAGGAATGAGTAGCGGATATGTTTACCCATTTCCAAACCTGCAAGCCCTAATGCAAGCCATAATGCAGGAGAGAAGGGGCTAACAAATGTACCGATTATATTTCCAACAATTAGTGCATACGCGATGGAAATCGATGGAACACCGAAACTAGTGACAACTTGTTCTACAATCGGCAGTAATGCGAAGTAATACGCATCCGTACTGAGCAATAGGTCAAACGGAACGCCGAAGAGCCCGATCATGATATGCAAATATGGCACAATGATTGCCGGCAGCACTTTTACTAAATCTGTGGCGATGGAGTCTAGCATATTAGCACCGTTAAGAATACCTAGGAATGAACCGGCCGCTAGAATGATCGCCGCCATAAGTAAAGCATTTGGTGCGTGCGCCTTAATACGATCCATTTGTTCATTCACAGAGCGATAGTTTAATGGAAGCGCGATACTGAATCCAATCATGAAGATAAAGCCTGCTGGCACTTTTCCCCAAACGAGTAATCCGATAACGCTTACGGCAATAATCACGTTGATCCAAAGCATTTTTGGACGAAGAAGAAGAGTGCCTTCAGAGTCTACATTTTGCTCATCTTCTTCTATCTCATCCAGGTCGTCATCAAAAAATCCACTTGCCGCCTTCTTAGCGATGATTCGCTTTTCGCGTAAACCGAGTATGAAAGCAAATGCGATTAATAATAGAAGACCGACGATTTGGATTTTGATTAGTGGACGCCACAATTCTGTAACGTCTACACCAAGCACAGCTGCTGCCCGTCCAAGGGGGCCCCCCCACGGAACCATATTGACAATACTTGCTGAGATACCGACAAGAAGTAGTAGTAAATAAGGATTCATTTTCAATCTTTTATAGAGTGGTAAAAGCGCTGGGATTGTAATTAAGAATGTGGAAGCACCTGAGCCATCCAACTGTGCAATAGCCGCGATTACTACAGTCGCCATGGCAACTGCCACTACATTTCCACGTGAGATTTTAATCATCGTATTAATTAGCGGGTTGAATACCCCTGCATCCTGCATAACACCGAAGAACAGAATAGCAAAGATGAACATAATGACAACGCTGATCACAGATTCAATTCCACTGTTGAAGAAATCCCCAATTTCCTTGAAGTTGAAGCCGGCAAAGAATGCGCCGAAGATGGGAACAATGACCAGACCAACAATAGGGGTAATCCGGCCACTGATCAGTAATGCCACGATAATAAAAATAGTCAGTAATCCAATAATACTTAACATAGCGATTTCCCTCCAATGGATAAAATGATGAAAGAAAGATGTAAGCGGATACAAATAGAAGTATCTGAATATACTCTCTTAAGCTGTCCATAATGTACCATGTCGAAAAGTCGCTAAAAAGCTTGTGATCATAAGGCGGATATAGTTTTTATTATGCATTTTGTTCATTTTGTTCACGAGCAAGCATTTAGAGCTTGATATACGTACGTTCCGGTCTACCGACATCTCCATAATGCAATTGGGCTTTTGCTTTTTCGACGAATGCAAGGTATTCCAAATATCGTCGTGCGGTAGACCGACTGACGCCAGCTACTTCGCCAGCATGAGCAGCAGTTATTCCTGCAGTCGAACATTGTAGTAATACATTTTCAATGCGTTCAAGTGTAAGGCGGTCTATACCTTTTGGCAATCCGTCAGTTGAAAGGGATGGGGCTTGTTGCATCTCGATACCAAATAATATGCGGTCAAGATCTTCTTGCGATAGTTCGCTTTTTGATGATAGCAATACTTTACTAGAACGGTACCGTCTAAATGATTCTGCAAACCTCTCAGGTTCAACGGGTTTGATTAAATAATCCAACACACCTCCGTGGAGTGCTTCTTGTACTGTATTTGTCTCTTTCGCAGCTGTTAGCAGCATAATATCAATGGTGGGGAATTCCCTCCGCAAACACCAAAATAAATCGAGTCCCGGGCTGTCGGGTATGTAGACATCCAATAAAATTAGGTCAGGTAGTACTTCTGACTGCCGCAAAAAGGCAATAGTTTCTGAAGCGGATCTTTGTTCGGATACGACTTCATAGCCAGTAATCTGTTCAATTAGTTGGCGGTTAATCTTCGCCACTCGAAAATCATCTTCAACAATTACAACTCGTATAGTACTGATCACCGGGAGAATCCCTCCTTCAATTATCTTTTGGCAACGAAATTACAAAGTATGTACCGCCCAGTTCACTCGGTTCAATGGAGAGCTGACCATTCGCTGCTTCAATTGCATTCTTTGTAAGAGCTAGACCGAAACCTCTTTCGCTACCAACTTTTGTCGAGAAACCACGGGTGACCACTTTATCAAGAGATGCATCATCCATACCCGGGCCAGCGTCATCAATTTCAAACAGCAGATCTTGTCCGATATCAGTAAATGAAATCGATATTTCTCGGGAAATGGCGTGTTCGTCATATACCGCATCAAATGCGTTATCAAGTAGATTTCCGATAGCCGTTAGCAATGCTTGGCGGTTCACGTCGGATACTTGGGAATGTAATTGGCTGTCGGGTTGGATGGACACATTGATTTGTAATTCCCTCGCTTGACTAAGCTTTCCGACAAGCAGTCCGCTAATATATGGATCATTTATATTATCAAGCAGTGTGTTTGTCCAGTGTTGTTGAATGCTAGTTTCTTGTCGGATAAAATCGAGTACTTCCTCCTTTTTGTTTAGCTGCGTCAGTCCCATGATCGTATACAATTTATTAGCAAATTCATGTGTCTGTGAACGCAGGGCATTAGCATATTGTTGGATATGTGTTAGTTTTTTCGTTAAGTTCTCGATCTCGGTTTTATTCCTAAAAGTGGCGACTGCACCGAGCAATTCATGTTCGTAGAAGATTGGCACACTGTTTACATACACGATGTGGTTGCTAAAAACTTTTTCCTGGGCAAAGACGGATTCACCATGCTCCAGCACATAGGGCAGATCTGAATTCGGAAAGCTCTCTTGTATTGGTTTACCGATCCAGTCATCGGTTTGCTGTTCATCGCCTGTCAAAAGCTTCAACGCAGCGGAGTTGACCATCGTAATTCGGCTATCCTTATTAATAGCAATAATGCCTTCATGTATGGAATGCAAAATCGTTTCTTTTTGAAAGAGTAAATGCGAAATCTCTTCAGGCTCCAATCCGAATAACAAGTTCTTTATATAGTTCGCAATCAGTACAGCTCCAATGATCGCGGCCGTGCAAACTCCTAGAAGAACAAGCCAGATTTCCTTGCTATACCCCCAAATGATTGTATCAATGGAATCTACTAGGAACCCTACCGAGACAACACCTACAATTTCATCGTTTAAATAGACCGGAGCTTTTGCACGGAGTGAGTTACCTAAAGATCCGGTTGATTTGGAAGTATAGGATTCCCCGTATCGTAAAGCACGTTCGTTATCTTCACCGATCATTTTTTTACCAATTCGATCGGGAGTCGGGTGGGCATAACGGATTTCCTGTTGGTTACCAACAACGATAAACTCTGCGTCTGTTTGGGCTTGAATTTTCTGCACGATCGGCTGGATGATAGCGGAAGGATTATTCGATTCAAAGGCTTGAGAAATCTCGGGTATCACCGCCACACTCTTTGCAACACTGAGCGCCCTTTCACCAATTTGAGTTTCTAATGTATCAGTAACGAAGAAACTCATGAATCCGCCTATCAGCAGAATGATTGTAATAGAGAGCGCACCTATTAAACTGATCATTTTTAGATGAAGATTGACAAACGGTCTGTCTTTTGTTCGATGAATGGATAAATCTTTTTTACGGATACGGATCATGTCGAACCCCCGGTAAACATGTTAGTAGATATAGAATACCATGCTATGTGAAATATTAAATGGTATTGTTCATTTAAAAGTGTAGGGGAGGGATAAAGGTTGGAGGTATACACAGTTAACTGTTCTATACATAGAAAAGAAGAGTTTCCTTACTGACTAGCGATGCAGAAATAATGTCTTGGATGTAGCGTCGATTAGTAGTATGGAAGGAAACTCAGCGTGGAAATAACTAACTTACCAGGTGGGATAGTACGATTTTGCAGTAGGATTTGGAATTTACATATGGGAGTGCGATATAGTCAATTGAAGAGTTATTATCTTAGAGCGCGTTTACATGAATCATTCGTAAATGACCAGGTAACACGGTGATTTGCTGTGCAGTTTCTTCATAAATTTCTCCGTCCATATCGACCTTATTGCCAATAGGTTGCATGATTTCGAGAGCTGTGACTTGAATATATTCGAGTTCGTTTAATTGCTCATTTTCCACAGTCGGATTTTGTAACGCAAATAATTCGCGGAAAGCAGCTAAGTTGGAATCACGCACAATTAAAACGTCTAATTTACCATCAAAAGGAGATAGGGAAGCGATGGGGAGTTGAGTTGTACCGATATAGCGACCGTTAAGGACGAATAGTAAAATAGCGTCACCTTCTAACTCTGTGTCCGTAGTTTGGATTTTATAATGAAATGGTTCTGTCCGATTCAACGTACGTAATGTACTGAGCACATAACTGATAGAACCAAGACGTTTTTTTTCATCTGAATTGATGTTTTCTGATGTTTCGGTGACGAGTCCGATGCCCCAAAAATTCATAAAGTAGTGCTCGCCAACTTTCCCAATATCGGTATCGATAATGGAGCCATTAAGTATAGAAGTAGCTGCTTCGTTAAGAGATTGCGGAATACCTAAAGTACGGCTGAAATCATTTGATGTACCACCAGGTAATATTGCGATGATAGGACGTGTAGCAAGAGGTGCGATACTATTTAAGCAAGTGTGTACAGTGCCGTCACCGCCAAGTATGATGAGCAAATCGACTTGGTCGCTATATTTTACGCAAGCTTGTTGGAGTTGTTCTTCGGAAGTAGTGTTCAACACGATGAGTTCATCTACTGCTTGTGCAACAATATGGAGTGTCTTCTCAAGCTTTAGATGTGTATCATCTTCTCCAGCTGTCTGATTATAAACAAAGAGTGCGCGGTTGAAATGAAGCATAAGAGTCACTTCCTTTTTTTCTTTATTATTCCCTAATTCAAGATGTAGAAACCATGCGTTGAAATGAAGTAAAGCAAATGGTTATTTATAAAAATCTCGGGGAATGGTAACTATAAAAGGAGTGAGAATATATGGATATCTATACAGTTGGTCATTCCACGCATACAAAAGAAGAATTTTTGAAGTTATTGGAAGATGCACGTATTGAGAAATTAGTCGATATCCGTGCGTTTCCTGGTAGTCGCAAATTTCCACATTTCCATGAGGATCGGATGAAAGTATGGTTACCTGCACATCATATCGCCTATGAACATTGTGGTAAGTTAGGTGGTCGTAGAAGGAAATCCAAAACAATTGATGATGAAATAAATGATGGTTGGAACAATCAATCGTTTCATAACTACGCGGATTATACGTTGACAGAGGAATTTCGAGAAGGAATTGACAACTTGATGAAGGAAGCTAAAGAACAGCGAATTGCCATATGCTGTTCCGAACGACATCCGGCAAGATGCCATCGCTTGTTAATTAGTAATTGGCTAGCTACACATGGTTGGAATGTGAAACACATTATAGATGGCCCGAAAGAAAAGACGTTGATAGAAAACCATGTTGTAGGAAAGTGGGGTGCGGAACCTGTAGTGACAAAAGATGATGAAGTGACATATCCCCCTGAAAAGGAAAAATAACAGGAGAGCCCTATGAAACAAAGGGCTTTCCTGTTATTCGTACAATGTTTTATCGTGCGATCCATCTGCATGATAAACAGATAATATACCTTCGTGTTCTGTAACGTACTTTTTTGCCTTTTCAAGTAAAGCTGATTTAGTATCTTCTTTAAATAGGACATGATCGCTACCGGACTTTTTGAAAATCCACTCATCTTCCCGAGGCTTTACTTCATAATGCAGGCGACCATCACTACTACCTTCTACATATTCATGGGCTTTCGTAGTAGCTATAGATATAGCGCGATCTTCTTCATAATTCTCACGCAGCAAAGCGTTGGCAATTTCAATCGCTTTATTACGTACTTTGGGATTTAGATTTTTTAATGAAGCAGGGTAATCCTGTTTGCTCCATGGCATCAGACATCACCTCCTGTTTCAATAATCCCCCTTTTCATCCAACATAAACAACTAAATAGAAGAAATGCAAACGGTCTGAAATGTGATAATTGGCTAAAGTAATAGAGAGTACTAAATTAAACTTTTATACAGCTGACCAAAATGTTACTAACTGTTTCTGTTCCTGTGTCTATCGGCAGAGATTTGTTTTACTCATTCATACTAAAGAAGGATTAACTATTACTCAATTTACAATAGTTTGATTATTCGTTTATTGAATGGTAGAGTATATATATTCTTAAGTACTTAGCAACTTAGCTTTGTTTTGATAGTCGACCATTTCTTGTGATCTCAATAGGATAACCCTATAAAGATAAATATTAACTTGAGGAGTGAAGGTATTGTCTCTGTCCGTTAAGCAATTATTGGATAACAAAGGGATTCAGGCCAAGCCCGAGCATCTAGAAACCTTGGAAAGTCGCTGGAAGGGGATGCAAAAGTTAAGAGGAACATTAGAAGGTGTGAAAATCGAAGACGCCGATATCGGACTTCGAAATATCCCCGGAGGTGACCATATTGGCTAAAGAATTGATTCAGAAATCGGTGGAAGAATTGGCGCCGCTCTTAAAAGATGGATCATTGTCGCCAGTTGAGTTAACCAATGCTGTGCTAGATCATGCTGAAGAAACGCAACATACAATAAACGCTTATATGACAATTTACCGCGAGGAAGCGGAACAGTCGGCACGTGAAGCAGAGAAAGAAATTAAAAATGGAAATTATCGAGGTATGTATCACGGAATTCCGATGGCTTTGAAAGATAATTTATATTTTAAAGGTAAAGTCACCACCATGTCTTCTAAAATTCATAAGGATTTCATTCCAGAAGACGATGCGACTGTAGTAAGCAAGTTAAGAGATGCAGGAGTCATTTTCACTGGTAAACTGAGTATGCATGAATATGCTTGGGGAATTACAAATAATAATCCTCACTATGGAGCAGTGAGAAATCCTTGGAACACAGATATGATTCCAGGTGGTTCCAGTGGCGGCTCAGGTGCAGCTGTTTCGGTTGGTTCAAGCGTCGCTTCTCTCGGAACAGATACAGCGGGATCTATCCGAATCCCATCATCCATCTGTGGTATTGTCGGTTTAAAGCCAACACACGGCCGTGTCAGTAAATATGGATGTTATCCATTGGCGTGGTCGCTTGATCATATCGGGCCGATGACAAAGACAATCAAAGATGCAGCTGGAATGATGGATATCATTTCAGGGTATGACGAAAAAGATCCAACCTCTATTAATACACCTGTCGATCAATACTTGGAGAAGGTTAAGGGCGACGTAAAGGGTCTGGTCATTGGTGTAAATGAAGAGTATTTCTTCAATGAAGTAGACAACGAAGTGGATCAAGTAGTGCGTGGAAATATTAAAGCACTAACTGATCAGGGGGCGAGAGTTGAAGTAGTGAAGATTCCAACTCTAAAATATGCAGAGTGGGCGGAGCTTGTCACGTCACTTTCAGAAGCGTCTACAATTCATCACGAAGACATGTTGAAGCGGCCACAGGATTTCGGTGATGATATCCGAATGTTGTTTGAGCTTGGTGAACTACCATCAGCTGTTGACTATCTTCAAGCACAGCAAGTACGTCGTCAACTTAAGCAGGAATTCGAGGAAGTATTCCAAAAAGTTGACGTGCTTATAGCGCCGACATTGCCAGTAGTAGCTAGTAAAATCGGCGAGGATACTGTAGAGCTTAACGGCAACCAAGTGGACCTAATTGACAATATTATACGCTTTACTGGACCAGGTAATTTAACAGGTCTTCCTGCATTATCAGTACCAGGTGGTTTCAAAGGAGACCTTCCAGTCGGAGTGCAAATTATTGGGCCAGCTTTCTCAGAAGCGTTGTTGCTTGATGTTGGTTATGCAATCGAGCAAACAAATCCTATGAAGAATAGGAAACCGCCTTTACTCTTAAAGGCATAATAAAACAAAAAGCCCCACGGTCAACCCTAAACTGTACCCCTTGTAAAGGACAATTAAAAAAAGCCTATGCTATTTGTTGAAGTTGCTGCCTGTATTTTGCAGGCGGCAACTTTTTTAAATTCCATTGCCCACGATAATGATTGTAGTACGTCATGTAACTT
>NZ_PDYX01000027.1:0-27625 GCF_002743265.1 Sporosarcina sp. P29
CTACAAAAGTATGTACTTTCAGGTAGACGATTCTCTTTACTAGTCATATAAATTCTTTTTGGGTCAATAGAATAATGCGACAAGCCTTGTCATCATCACCTTTTCAAGAGGGAGTCGCCGTCAGCTTCCGCTTCCATCCTACTTATTGAGTTGAGGTACTTATATCACTCATTGTAGGTAATGTGTGAACTATTGTTACGACTAAACTTATTCAATTTCAAAATAGATTACAAACCTAACTTCAATGCACAACAAAATGTATCACCTACTCGCATTGCAAGGGATTGGCGCGTAGGAGGGGCGACTCCCAGAGGATCAGCCCGACAGGAGAGACAACCAAGGGAGCTTGCGACTGGTTGGCTCGCCGCGGGCCCTCAGGAAAGCGTCCCCTCCGTAGCGCAAATCCCCACCCCTACCCCCTACCAGCCTCACCCCGCTAACTTTACTTAACTCCCACTCACCCAAAAAACCTGCCCACTTTATTACCATCTTGATAGAATTTTGTGACTCTCTGAATAAAAGACTCATTTAGTGGTCATAATGGCAGTAGAAAGAGAGTACAAGACAGGAGGCATGGAGATGGTGAAAGTTAGACAAGACGCATGGTTAGAACAGGACGATGAATTATTGGCAGAGACGGTGCTACGACATGTAAGAGAAGGAAGTACACAGTTAGGTGCATTTGAGGAAGTTGGCGACGCACTGAATCGAACAGCAGCAGCTTGCGGGTTTAGATGGAATGCAGTCGTGCGAAGAGACTACGAGAGTGAACTCTCCGAAGCGAAGAAAGAGAGAAAGCAAACGTTACGTGTGCTAGGTACAGATTTTAAAAGACGTAACCAGCAAATGTACAACCCTGAGACAGGTGCAGATGGTCAAGAAAAAATACAGGTTCCGTTATCAGCCCTATCCCTCGACACGGTCATTGCGTATTTGATTCGCATGCATCATAACGGCGGTGCGGATACGGATGCACTTCGTTGGAGACAGACGGCGAAAACGGCGACAGAACAAATGAAATCGCTAGAAACGCAACTTGAAGATCTGAAAAAAGAGAACCGTACGTTGAAAGAAGATTATGAGCAATTCGTTCAAATCATGAATCGCGCACGTCGGTTAATCGCTTTAAATGAAGAAAGTGAGCACGTCGCACCGTTATTCAAAATGGAACCGAATGGAAATCTAATCACATCAAAAGAGCCGCCAATCAATAACTGATTGGCAGCTTTTTTTCGTCTTATGATAGCATCTTTTGATTGCGTTCAAAGACGCGTTGTAAATAAAACCCGTACAATTCCATTTCCTCGTCTGTTAATCCACCGTGTTGCACATCTTCTGTCAACGAACGCAATAATATTTGCAGACGAATAACGACTTCATTTACCGTCAAATGTGTATCGAGAATTTCCGATAACGACGCCATCGTATCCGGCTGGATCACAGGGTAGCTGAATTTTGTCGGCTGCCCTTGTAAGCCCTTCTCGTAGACTTCACGAATGATTTCCGCTCGTTGTGAACCACTGCCTTCAATGCATAAATACACTTGTACAGCGACTCCTTGGCGCAGACGTCGCTGAGAGATCCCCGCGAACTTCTTGCCATCGACACTTAAATCATACGATCCAGGACAATAAGATCCAACAATTTCATAGGCTTCTATCCGTTCGCCTAGTTCAGGGAATAATAGCTGTACTAGTGATAGCATCGCTTCATAGCCTACTGGAATATCAATCGAGGACTTTTGTTCGGAAAAGATTAAGGAAATATTTAATATTCCTTCATCTAGAACAACTGCCAGACCGCCTGAGTTCCGAACAATTGACTGATAACCGTGCTGCTCGATTCCTTCCATCGCTTGTTGAATGAACGGCATGCGATGATCTTGAATACCTAACACGATAGTCTTGTCATGTACCCACGTCCTAACGACAGGGGCACTTCGTTGCTGGCCAACTAATTGGCATAACGTATCATCCATGGCGAAGGATTCAAGCGCAGAACGATTACGCGCGGAAATGGATTCGTCGATGAAACGCCATGCTGGTTGATTCAATAAATGTTTATCTTGTGACATGTCTAGCTCTCCTATGGTGGTTGATCTGGATTATATGTAGACGGTTCACAAACTTCGAACCTTCGATTATAGGCTCTGGGCAGCTGTGATGATAGACAGTTTGTACACGTCTTCTGCGGAACAGCCGCGTGACAAATCGTTAACAGGCCCATTGAGACCTTGAAGAATCGGCCCAATCGCTTCGTAGCCACCTAGACGTTCTGTCAATTTATAGCCAATGTTCCCTGCGTCCAATGTTGGGAAAATAAAGACATTTGCGTCGCCTTTGATGACAGATTCCGGAGCTTTTTTCGCTGCCACACTGGGTACGTAGGCTGCGTCAAATTGGAATTCTCCATCAATCAATAGTTCAGGTGCCAGTTCTTTTGCAATTCTAGCCGCCTCCACTACTTTTTCCGTCTCTTCTGTCACAGCAGACCCTTTAGTAGAGAATGAAAGCATCGCAACGCGCGGATCAATTCCGAATGCTTTTGCAGTTTTTGTACTTTCCACAGCGATTTCAGCCAATTCTTTAGCTGATGGATTCACAGTAATAGCACAGTCTGCAAAAATCAGACGCTCTTCTTCTTTCATCATAATGAAAGCACCGCTTGTTTTTGAAATACCAGGCTTCGTCTTGATGATCTGCAATGCTGGACGAACTGTATCTGCCGTCGAATGTGCAGCTCCACTCACTAAACCGTCTACACGTCCTGTATAGATTAGCATAGTTCCGAAATAGTTTACATCTTTCAATTGCTCGCGTGCTTGCTCGATTGTTGCTTTTCCTGCACGACGTTCCACGAATTTCTCCGCCAGTTCTTCAAAATAGGAAGCGTTTGCAGGATCGATCAACTTAATTTCAGAAATATCGAAGCCGCCATCTTTTGCTGCTTTATTTACTGCTTCTTCGTTCCCTAATAAAACTGGTGTAATAATCCCCTCTTGTTGAAGATGTACAGCTGCTTCTAGTATTCTAACGTCTTCCCCTTCAGGTAAGACAATCGTCTTTCCTTTACCTTCCAACGTTTTACGAATACCTTCAAAAAGATCTGCCATGTGCCATTCCCACCCTTTGTTATATTTTCCTATTCATCATACCTGAAAAGTTAGATGAATACACTAAGAATTCCGAAGTTTTCAGACAACTGTCACCTAGATACTTAATTTCATAATTGGCGATGGGTAGTCTTACCTTATTCCTTAACGAGTAAAGACTGTTTATGATACACTTGAAATAGAAACTACTTTGATTTAAAAGGAGACTGAATTCAAGTGAACGAAGCAGCTATTACATTAGACGGTTGGTATGTACTTCACGATTTTCGCACGATGGACTGGCCTTCTTGGAAAATGATTTCAAAAGAAGAGCGCCAGGCAGCAGTCAATGAATTCCTAACATTTTTGGAGCGTATGCAAGAAGCGGATGATGCTAAAACAGGCAGTCATGCGTTTTATACAGTAATTGGTCAAAAAGCAGACTTCATGCTAATGACATTACGTCCTACAATGGATGAACTTCAGCAGCTGGAAGCAGAATTCAATAAGTTAACGATCGCGGATTACACAATCCCTGCGTATTCTTATGTGTCGGTAGTTGAATTATCGAATTACCTAGCAGGTGAATCTGACGAAGATCCATACCAGAACCCATATGTACGCGGACGTTTGTATCCTGAATTACCACGTAGCCAATACGTTTGTTTCTATCCAATGGACAAGAAACGCGAAGGCGAAGACAACTGGTACATGCTCGACATGGACAACCGCAAGAGTTTAATGCGCAGCCACGGCATGATTGGCCGAGGATATGCAGGTAAAGTGAAGCAAATCATTTCCGGTTCTGTCGGTTTTGATGATTATGAGTGGGGCGTCACGTTGTTCTCAGATGACATGTTGCAGTTCAAAAAGCTCATCTATGAAATGCGTTTTGACGAAGTCAGCGCACGCTACGGCGTATTTGGCTCGTTCTTCATCGGTACAATTTTGGACGCTGACAAGCGCGAAGCATTTTTCGAAGTTTAATACGTAAGACTGAAGCCGCGAATGAAACACTTCGCGGCTTTTTTGTTGCGAAGAAAGAGGACAAATAGGGCTAGTGGTTCGGGATTGAAGCTCCAGCTGGGAACGCTTTCCGGAGGGCGTGGCTTACTCAAATGCAACCTATAAAAGTGCATGCTCTTAACGCTACGGCTCTCGCTGATCCTCCCGGGAGTCGCCTCAGCTTCCTCTTCACTCCTACTTATATGGTGGATTCAGCTTATATGAGCGCTTGTCGACTCAGTATGAGCGCTTGTCGCTGATGATAGAGCGGTTAGACTTGAGTTATGAGCGTTTAATCAGTTTAATGAGCGGCTACGCAGGAAATATGAGCGCTTGAACAGATTGTTGAGCGTTTGCGACAGTTCAATGCGCAACAAGAAGTATTACCCACTTGCAATGAAGAGATTGGAGCGAAGCGTTAGGAGCACATCTTTGCACTAGCGAACTAGGAAGCTTACCGCGGGCCCTCCCGAACGCGTCCGCCTGGAACGCAACGTAACGGTGACTTCTCCGCCGTGCCTCAAACTCCCCTCTTCAAAAACTCCATTCATACCCAACAGCCTTCCAACATAAGATACAACCAAGGGGGTTTTGCTTTAGCTTTCATCACGAAAACAAAAAAGAGGATACATGCGCTTGCTCGTCTTACACAGACTGAAGAACGTCTGAAACGACCAGACTACTTCAAAACGCAACGCACCTTTCCCTCGCTCAACAAGACTGCCCGCGAGTAAAACTAACAGATCTGGAGAGGATGTTGAAATGGTTCAATATTATTGGAATCCCGGCTATGCCCAGCAACAAATGGTCCCGCCACAAACAAATGTACAGGGGAACGCACCAAATACGCCTTTTAGAGAGCAGTCGTACATCGAGAATATTTTACGGCTTAACAGAGGAAAACCCGGTGTCTTTCATTTCTCATTTGAACATGCGGTAGAAGCAGGCAAGAATACGAAGTCTGTTACGGGTATGGTAGAAGCTGCAGGACGCGATCACGTCATCCTCAGCGAAACGAATACAGGACGACGCTATTTATTCCCTATGATCTACTTCGATTATGCGGAGTTCCCAGAGGAATTAAATTACTTCGACCAAACGCCATAAGAAAAAACCGCTCATCATGTGTGAGCGGTTTCCCTTTGTTACCTTCCAAATTTTACCGCGGCAATGATCAACATGATCCAGCCTGCGATGAATGCAACGCCGCCAATCGGTGTAATGGCGCCCAGGATTCCGATTCCAGATAAGCTGAGTACATACAGACTTCCGGAGAAAATCACGATACCGGCCAAAATTAAATAGCCAGCCCATGATAGTTGTGTTGATGGTCCAAGCAATGTGCTGCTCATCAAAATACCGATGGCGAGCAAGGCAATCGCATGAAACATCTGATATTGTACCGCGGTTTCCCAGACGGCTAAGTAATGTTCGGACAGGCGATCTTTCAATGCGTGTGCACCAAATGCTCCAAATGCAACTGCGATCGCGGCGTTAATAGCTCCTGCGATAATAAAAAACGGCATGATTATTCCTTCTTTCTAACGAATCTTGTCTGTCTATTTTCAGTCTACCATATTCTAACACGTAGAAATGACAGGTGTTTGAACGGTTTGTGGCGCTATTAGAAATCAAACAATGACTCTCCATTGGCATCCGCTTCCTGCAGTGGTTGCTCGTTTAGCGACGTAATCGGTGTCGCATGAACAGAGCTCATTTGCATGGCTTGCGGGATGGACGGTGTAGAAGGTATTTCATCATTGAGCATGACATTACATAACGTTCGCACAGCATAGATGGCTTCTCTTTGTGCCGCTTCATCCTGCGTTTGTTTCGCCAAGCGCACTTGTTGTTCGATTTCACTAAGCAATTGTGTAACTGTGATCATCGTATTTTCATCCCCTTTTTCGGTTCGAATTTCATACATTCCATACCAGACGAGCGTTTAACCACTATAGACGGCAACATTTTCGTCTTGAATCCATATGCCTTGCAGCCCCGCGGACTTACGGGATCCCATGTTGTATAAAAGAATATACAGTCGAAGCAATTGACGGCCATCGTCACACTTCCTCTCTACTTATTCACTCGGTAGTTTTTGCCCAATTAATCGGCTCTCTTCCCCACTCTCGTAAATAATCATTCGTTTTAGTAAACGGCTTACTGCCAAAAAATCCTCTAGACGCACTGAATGGACTCGGATGTGGTGATTCGATAATCGCATGGCGTCTGCGGTTGATCAATGCCGTTTTTTCCTGCGCATGTCTCCCCCATAAAATGAAGACAACTGGCGCTCTGCGCATCGACAGTTTACGAATAACTTCGTCCGTAAAACGTTCCCAACCTTTCCCACGATGCGATGCCGGTGCTCCTTCGCGCACAGTCAGTACAGTATTCAATAATAATACACCTTGTTCGGCCCATCCTGTCAACATTCCTTCAGTGGGAACATCCATCCCGATATCCGATGACAGTTCTTTAAAGATATTGCGTAAACTTGGTGGTATCTTGACGCCAGGCTGGACAGAAAAACTCATACCATGTGCTTGATTTGGCCCATGATACGGGTCCTGGCCTAATATCACGACGTTGACATCCTGAAAAGGTGTCAGTTTAAACGCTGTCCACATATCGGTCATTTGCGGATAAATGATGTGATTTGTATATTCCCCACGCAAGAACGTACGCAATTCCTGATAATACGGTTTGTCGAATTCATCTTTTAGTATGTGATCCCAATCATTTCGAAATTCTGCTACCATATGCATCACTCCTTAAATTCAATATCCAGTCGATAGCCTGCGAATGAAAACATATCTTTCAGCGTTTTTACGGCACTCTGTTCAGCGGATTCCAGCACGCCTTGTTCGGACGCCTCTTTTAAAACCAGCTTTTTGGCTTCATTCGCTAGCTCATAGCCTTCCTTTATATCTGCTTTTCCACGGAATAGTCCTTCTACAGAATAGACTTCTACTTTATCGAAATACAATTCTGCCCCGCCGAGGAATTCAGCTTTCGGGATTGTCAGCTCAATACGTTTTTCTTCTTCGTCCACCCGCATATCTTGCTCGGTGATTTTACTTAAATCAATCCCCGCTTTAACGGAACCAGGAATGATTACTAATAAATTCCTCTTCGTTCCAGGAAAATTGACACCGATGCTTTGGCCAAATAATTCATTGTCGGTGCGTTTGACGAGCACTTTCGTATAAGCTTCCGCTGTTGTTAGTTGTTGAAGCTCTTGGACACGCTCAACAAAAGCCGTTTTTTGTTCTGTAAAAGTAGAGCCCAGTTGCATTAAATAAAAACCTGCGATTGGTAAGGTTATAAGTGCGGCGACCATAATCAAAATTAATAAAATATAGGTTTTTCTCCACGAAGACCATAAAGTGAAAGCGAGTTCGAAAAGTCCTCCCCTACGCTTCCGTTTAATCTTTTTTCGTCCAGCGAATGTTACGGCTGCTTGCGCATCAGCCTCCGTTATTTCCTTATTCCCTCTCTTAGACGATTCATGCTTACTCATGGCTCACACCCTCTCGTTTAATCAAACACTCGGTTTCTATTTGTACGTTCTGTCGAATAATAGGTTTCATTAGCAAAACCAGTACGTATTACAAGCTTTCTAGACTTTCATCATACCCGAGTTGTTTGTATTTCGACAATTAGTTGTATACTATAAGTAACAAGAAATTTTAGTAAGCGAAGGAGACGTTTTATTATGGCATTGAAGAAAACATTGACGATTGCAGGCTCGGATACTTCAGGCGGTGCGGGTATTCAAGCGGATTTGAAAACTTTTCAAGAACACGGTACGTATGGCATGACAGCAGTAACAGTAGTTGTCACGATGGATCCCGATCAGAATTGGTCACATAATGTCTATTCATTGCCAATCGACGTCGTGAAAGCACAATTGAAAACGGCGTTATCTACTGGCATCGATGCTATCAAAACAGGCATGTTGAGCACGGAAGAAATCATTCAAACAGCAGGTCAGGCAATTGATGAATCCGGTTTGGATCATGTAGTCATCGACCCCGTCATGGTGTGTAAAGGGGAAGATGAAGTATTGAATCCTGGGAATACGGATGCGATGATTAAATATCTCGTGCCAAAAGCAGAAATCGTCACGCCGAATTTATTTGAAGCGGGACAATTAGCTTCTATGAAAACACCGAAGACCATTGATGATATGAAAGTAGCGGCACAAAAAATTCATGAACTTGGTGCACGTAATGTCGTGATCAAAGGCGGCAAACAACTCGAACATGAGGAAGCGGTAGATTTATTCTACGACGGATTGACGTTTACGTTACTGAAAGCAGAAAGATCCGATACGTATCATAATCATGGGGCAGGCTGTACGTTTGCAGCAGCTATTACAGCAAATTTGGCGAATGGGTTGGCAATCAAAGACGCGGTCATTGAAGCGAAGCAGTTTGTCACAGCGGCTATTGCGCATGGCTGGAAGCTCAATGAGTATGTAGGACCTGTCATGCACGGTGCGAAAAATCAGTTCGACGTGCCGCAAGTTGAGCTGCAGGAAGTATAATGAATTGCTTACAAGTCAGGTGTATTCCTGACTTTTTTGTGAGCCGTCTAATCGCATTCAAACGGCAATATCTATATAATATTAAATAGAAAGATTGCACGATTTAGGAGGATGAGTATGGAAACTGTTGACGTGAAACATTTACAGGAGTTACTGGACTCCTTTGCCAATAAAGATGTCTACATACATTTGGAAACGACAAATGGATCGTATGCTTCTCATTTCCAAGAAGGTTTTTTTAATGCGGGCGCGTTTATTCGTAATGTCATCATCCGCTATGAACTGGGAAAAGTGGCAGGCGAATCCCCTCACCGCATCGGTCTGAAATTACCGAGTGGCTGGATTTACGCACAAGGAATCACGCACTATACACTTGACGAACATAATCGTTTACTGATGGCGGGGCTTGGACCGGACGGAAAACTAGCGGTTGCGCTTGAGATCAGTGAAACGCCATTTGCTTATTAAGAAGGGAGATTTTTTGATGTTGCAAAAAGAACGACACGTACTCGTTGTATTCCCTCATCCTGATGATGAATCCTTCGGCATTGCCGGTACAATTGCAGAATATATTGAAATGGGCGTACCCGTTACCTACGCTTGCTTGACACTTGGCGAAATGGGAAGAAATCTCGGAAATCCTCCTTTCGCAAACCGTGAAATCCTACCGCAAATCCGGAAACAAGAATTGCTGGATGCGTGTGATGCGATGGGATTGACAGATTTACGAATGATGGGACTTCGCGACAAAACGATAGAATTTGAAGATCCAGAGAAACTCGTTAAAATGATGACCGATCTCATTGAAGAATTAACTCCTTCTTTAGTTATCTCATTCCACCCGACGCTTGCTGTACATCCCGACCACAACGCAACAGGCGTAGCCGTGATTGAAGCAATGAGCCGTATGCCAGAAGCGGATCGACCGGTACTGTACATGAAAGCATTCGATAATGATACATTGAACCAACTCGGTGAGCCGCATGTTGTACACCATACACCGAATGTAGCAGATAAAAAGATTGCCGCATTACGCGCACATGCCTCTCAGACAGTTTGGATGCTACCTGACATGGAAAAACGATGGGCTGCAAATGACAAAGATGCACTTGACTGGTTGTATAACGAAGCCTTTTATATTCATGAATTCAACTAAAAAACCGCAGAGTCTGCGGTTTTTTTGTGTTTTATACGCCATTACTTTTCTTCAAATGCTTTAATAAAGGCATAGAGATCTTGTAATTTCTTCTCAAATACTTCTACGTTTAACGCACGGTCCATTTGGATTCTTGCGCTATTTTGTGATTGCACAGCGACTTTCATCTGACTGCCCGCTTCCCCAATCACTGCTTGATAACGGCGTCGAATATCATCGATTTGCTTTTCTGCTTCTTCATCTTCTGCGCATAACGGCACGATATCTACTAATTCGTCGCGTGGACTTTCTGCATCGTAAGCATGAGGTTGCGTCGAATCAAACAGACACACCGATAGCTCCGGAAATAGGACTAAGTCGATACTTGCTGGATCCAGTCCGCACCAACCGTACAGCACATCTAGACCCCGTCGCTGTGCTTCGTCTCCTAGCGCACGCATCATCGTCGACTTACCTGTGCCCGGTAATCCCTTGATTAGAAAGCGACGTTTCGTACGTTTCGTGATCGACGGGATGAAGTCATGTGCGCTACCAGCTGATAATGAACCGACAATGCGATGCGAGACGTGAGCTGATTTGGTTAACTCAATGGTCTTAAATATTTCTTGCTTTAATTCTTCCGTAATCTCCTCGTGGCGAGGCCAATCCATGCGAGCGATATTCACTGCTTCCCATTCGTCATGGATTGCTTTGGCTCGTTTTAACTCTTTCAACGACTGACCGAAATGCGTTCGCTCTTCTTTCAACAACACACTCACTTCGTCATGCCGTCCAAGTAATTGATCTTGATGATAGACATCATAGAAGCAAAAGACTTTATGTCGCTTACCAAGATCTGTCGGTTCGAATGAAACCGGATGGGATGCTTGCAAGATCAACAGTTCCAGTCCTTTAACAAAAAGCGCATCGGTTTTATCCACATGTCCAGGATTCATGAAGCGATCTACACTATAGCCCCTGTTGACGAAATAGACCGCCAAGTCATTGAGTACTTGCGATAAGGAATGAGTAGGCAAACACTTCAAAAATATCGTCTTCTTTGATTCCGCGAGCAACTCTTCGTATTTATGTTGCACGCCTTGTCCTGTATAAGCCGTTCCCATATATTCTGTTATATGTCCGTATATAATGACCACCCTTTCTTTCTTCATTTCATCATATGTTTAGGCAAATAAAAAAAGCACAGCCGAGTGGGCTTATGCTCCTTTATAGTGTAATAAAACTTTTTCGTCCGTTTGATGGGTGATTTTCAGTAACATTCTCTTGCATTGCGGCAAAGCAATTTGAATGATTTGACCAGAGAATAGGACGACAACCAATGTACCGATCCCTACAGGTCCGCCCAGTAAGAAACCGATCAGTGTGGCAATGGCTTCAATCGTAGTCCGTACCAATCGAAGGCTCCAGCCGAACTTTTCAACAAATAACAACATCAAGCTATCACGAGGTCCAGCCCCAAGATTCGGCGATACGTATATTCCCACCCCATAAGATAGGACAAATACACCGATAATGAAACAAATAATCTGCACAGTCAACGAAGTGACATCAGGTATAAGCCAGTTGAAAAAGTCGATAAATAATCCGATGACCAACATATTAAGCCATGTACCCCATCTTGGCCATTCCCTCAAAATAATCGACGTGACCGAAATGATAACAAAACCCGATATAATACTCCACGACCCTATCGTCAATCCGAAGTTTTGATATAAACCGAGATGGAGCACGTCCCAAGGAGCAATTCCAAGCCGCTGACCTTTGATCATCAACGAGATGCCAAGCGACATGATCATCATGCCACCGATGAAAAATATCCATCGCCAAGCTAATAAATTACGCATATACATTCTTCTTTCTTCTAATCGTCAGTGTCTTCATTGATCCATTGTAACAGAAATCGACAAAGTTGCTATGGACTTACTTTACGAGATCACTAAATTGTGCTTTTGCGACTTGCGCCAAATCTTGTGGCGCTAATTTCATTTGCAAACCGACTTTGCCTGCACTCACATAAACATAATCGAGCGTTTCAGCTTGTTGGTCAATGAATGTCGGCAACTCCCGTTTCATGCCAATTGGTGAACAACCGCCACGGACATAGCCCGTTTCTTTCGTCAATTCTTTCATTGGAAGCATTTCAACCTTTTTAAAGCCTGCCGTTTTGGCTGCCTTTTTCAAGTCTAGCTCGTCTGAAACAGGAATGATAAAAACGAGTAGGTCTGTTTTGCTCGCCATGGCAACGAGTGTTTTATAAACGGTAGAGACCGGTTCATTCGTTTTATTCGCAACCGAAACACCATCATTATGTCCGTCATCCGTTTGATAGCTACGGATTTCAAATGGAATCTCTTCGCTTTCGATCAGGCGAATTGCATTGGTTTTCGGTAACTTACTCTTCTTTGACATATGTGTGACTCCCTTTCTCTTCGTTTGGATAGAAAGCTAACCGATTAGATATCATCGAAAAAGCCCATTCACTGGGGTCCAGCAAAACGGGCTTCGTTTCAACCGAATCAGATCAAACGCTGACATTCATTAGTGGCTGATCCATCTCGTATTGATTCATTCTAGCTTGATTTTGTATTGGATAGATGGAAAATGCATGGCTATATTGCTGTTGCATACGATTCGTTCTGTCATTCGCTGCGGTGCTGTCGACTGTACCCATTTGATCACGAATCGTTTTGGCGCGATTATGTAATGCTAATTGAAGTTCAGCTTGTGTTATTTTCGCTGATGCATTACTAGCTAGCTGATAATCCGCAGTCGTTGGCGGTGATTCAGAGTATGCCTCTTTACGGACTTTACGCCAGAGATCGATCGTTTCATCTAAATTATTGCCGAGCGGAATCGAAATATTTTTCATCTGGCCTGCGCCAAGTTTTTGGAAATCTTGTTGCGTTTCATCAGACTTTTCAATCGGTTGTGTGTTTCCACGTAACAATGCGGCTAGATCGCCTTTGGTCTTTTGGACTTGTTCACGGAATTCCGTTTGGCGTTCATAGGCGTTTTCGGCATTCTTTCTACGGACCGCGTCATACCGCTGTAGTTGTTCGGCGGCGCTCGCAAACCCTATTACAGCATTCATGGTATCACCTCCGAATAGATATTTTCGACATATGTATCTAGTATGATTAGTTTACGCAGTAGCGCGCGAAGTGCCAATCCAACAAAAGATTGGATTCGCTCAAATTGTTGATTTCATTTTGTGCGATAGGTACGCATTTCATACCAGATGGATATGTAAGGCGGGTGGTATTTACTAGTTTTTGTTATGGGAATATGTGTAGTATAGATACCCTTTTTTCTATATGAACAAACAACGCTACTGGTTAGTTTCAGAGTGCACGGGATTGGAGCTCCAGCTGGTGACGCGTTCCGGAGGGCGTGGCTTGAGACTCCCGCAGTCGCCCCAGCTTCCTCTTCAACCCTACATTCATCATGGAAGTAATAGATCTGCCACTATAGACAGTGCATGAATAAGCAAAGCCCTTGAACTTGGTTAAGTTCAAGGGCTTGTCAAATTGACACAAAGAAACAATCACAATCTCAACTTCAATGAACACCGATAAATGTCACTTAACACGAGTACCTTACTTTATATTTCAAACCACTCAATCTTTCACAATCTTCGGTGGTGTTTCGCCTGGTATCGCTGGTTTTTCATTCGGTGTATCTTCTAAGAACTTCGTTTCGACGACTTCTTTTGGCACAGTCGCTTTGCCGTTCTTTTCTTCCAGTCGGTCAATTGTACGTTCGATTGTTTTATTCAACGTCGACAACGCTACGATTGTATCCCCTGTTTGTGCTTTTAGTTCTTTCTCTGCCGTGTAGAATTCCATTTCTCCATTTGCCCGTATGATGTACAACAAGATCGATTGGTCATCGCGTTCTCGTAAGTACTGCGTGTAGCTGTATTGTTTCGTCAGCAACGTCTTACGGAATACGTGCCCTTGGTTGATACGTTCGTCGAGTTCATGGATGGACAAGTTCGGCGTGAACAAGAATTGCCCTGTTGCCAGATTAAACTGTTGACCTGCACTTCGTTTATGTGTGGTCGTCTGGAAGAGTAAGTCCCGTCCTAGATCCGGTGTGAAATCGGCGCAGACATGCGAGTTATAAGAATCTGTCTTGGTCATCGCCAAAATATAACGATATGGCGTCAAGTCTAAATGATAGCCTGTATGCTCGGATAAAATATCCCCCATATACGTTGGCACACTGAGCTTACGTGCATTGGACAGACCGCCCCATGAGCCCTCCATAACTAAAACTTTATGACCGGCGTTACTAATATTCTTCGCAAGTTCTGCTACAAATCTTGTACTTCCGATCAGTACTACACCGGATTCTTCCGGCGTGGCCAAATTGAGTTTCTTTGCAAGCCAGCCAATTGAAAAACCATGTACGACAACAGTCGCAAACACGAGTGCGAATGTCAAAGCGGTTAACAGCTCCGCATCTTTATAACCATTCTCAAGCAATATCGTCGCGAAATAGCCTGAGACGGTTAGCGCTACAATACCACGTGGCGCAATCCACCCGATGAGTGTTTTTTCACGATTCGTCAAATCCGTACCGATTGTTGATACCCATATCGACAGAGGTCTGACGACAAATAGCATCGCGAGTACATATAGAATAATTTTAGGATTCAAAATTTCAATCAAGATATGCGGGTCTAAAGACGCCGTCAACATGACGAAAATTCCTGAGATGAGCAATACCGAAATATTCTCCTTAAAATTGCGGATATCTTCTAATGTAGTCAAGTGCATATTAGCCATCGTCATCCCCATCGCTGTAACAGCCAATAACCCCGTCTCATGCATAATCTCATCAGATAATACGAAGACAAATAACACGAGGCCGAATAAAATCGGAGCTTTCAAATACTCCGGTACCCAACCTTTTTCAAATGCTGTACCTAGAATCCGGCTCGTTCCCCAACCTAGAAGTACGGAGAACAACGAAGCACCAACGAACAACAACATCGCTTTGGCTGTTACTTCACTATTGATGAACTTGATGACTTCAAATGCAAATACTGCTAGAAGGGCGCCGAACGGATCGACGACAATTCCTTCCCACTTCAATATGGCGGCTGCACGGGGTTTTAACCGTGCTTGTCTAAGAAGAGGTAAAATCACAGTAGGACCTGTGACGATAAATAGTCCCCCAATGATGAATGCCACTTCCCATGACAATCCTGCGATATAGTGAGCTGCAAGTGAACCTGCAATCCACGCGATAAACGCACCGAACGTTACGATTCTCGCAACGGGACGTCCAAACCCTTTAATTTCTTTAAAATCGAGGTTCAAACTGCCTTCAAATAATATAATAGCCACTGCGAATGTAATGATGGGTGAATATAAATCTCCCATGGATTGTTGCGGATTGATCAAACCAAAAATCGGTCCAACTAATAGCCCTGCAATTGCCATCACGACAATCGCCGGCATCCTCGTACGCCAAGCTATCCATTGCGATGCTACGCCAATTAACACGACCAACATCAAATCCATAATCAATGAATTGAACATTAGGTTGATCGCCTCCTTCCCTCTTCCAAGCCTTTCCGAATCGCTTTCTTCCCATTGTAATAAACTATTCCGGTTTTTCATAGGGTAAGAGGAACGAGCAGATTCAGAAAGGGTGGTTCCTATCGAAAAACAAGTCCAAAAAACAATCGTGATCTATCTTTCCATAACTGAAGGTAAGGGAAGTTATCCTTTACGCCGTGCACTAATACTGGCAAACACGCTAAAAAGTGAAGCACAAATCATTTTTTTATACGATCAAGAAACACTAGTTCCAAGCGAACAATTCCCATGCCATAAAGTAATCGGTCCTTCTTCATTCATTAAATTAATAGGCAAACTTCAGCCTGATCTTTTGATTCGCGACAGTGGTCCAAGCTATAAGGAAGAAATGACCAAAATCCATGAACTAGTGCCTAGTATTCTACATTTCGATGATTTTGGTGATGGCGGACAATTAGCAGACTGGGTGATTCAGACGCTGTATCCGGAAACTCAAGAACTGAATGCCGACCACTATATCGTGGGGCCGCAGACATTCATGGTAGACGCTTCACTGGAATCTTTTCGGCATGCCGGTTTAAAGAGAAAATCCCCGTCTTCTTCGCAACTTGTCATTTCATTCGGTGATGAAGATCCGGGCAATCTCACGTTTCGTGCGTTACGACATTTAAAGCAATTGCAAATTCCTTTATCTGTTATGGTGCTACTAGGAAAGAATTATAAACATGATGTGAGTGAAATCCAAATGATGGCATTGAGCCGACCGAACACAAAAGTCGTCCAAGCCCCAGACAACCGTGCAGAGTTGTTCTCACAAGCCGATATGGTTCTGTGCGATGCGGGCTATACGCCTTATGAAATAGCTGTTATTGGTGTACCTTGTATTGTACTTGCCCAAAACGAGTTCGAATCAAACCTTGGTTTTCCAACCGAACGAAACGGCTTTACCCACCTCGGCCTTGGCCGTAAAGTGACCCAGTCGAACTTACTAAACGCGATCATGGAACCGTTACTGCATGACGCACGCAAAGAACGCGCGATCAAAAAGCAGTTGCAGATCGATGTCGGTACGAGTAACGAAAAGGTAATTGAGGCGATCCGTTACTTGCTAGAGTTTCCTAAACGCACCAGGCAGAATATGTTACACTAAAGGAAAACATATGATAGGAGTTTTCCGTTATGACAAAGGATCAGTTGGAGCAAGAGATCGCGGAGCTGAAGATGGACTACATCAGCTTGCAGGGCGATATGGAGAAGTTGGAGTCGACGGGTCATGTGAAGATGATCGAGAACGCAGAGCTACGCCTTTCTAGAATGGAAGAGCGCCTCGCAGATTTAAACAAGCAGCTTGCTGAAGCGACGAATTAAACACGAACAACCTCTATCAGGTATTGCTGATGGAGGTTGTTTTTGGAGTTTAGAATTAGTAAGGCTGGCGGTTGTGTTGGGGTGGGGATTTGCGCTTCGGAGGGGACGCTTTCCTGAGGGTTCGCGTTGAGCCAACCAGTCGCAAGCTCCCTTGGTTGTCTCACCTGTCGAACTGATCCTCCAGGAGTCGCCCCTCCTACGCTCCAATCCCTGCAGTGTAAGTGGGTGATACTTCCTGTCGTGCATTGAAGTTCGGATTGTCCTTAGTTCTAAAGTTGAACTGGATCTATTCTTGAATTTAAATATGTTCAAAAGCAACACTAAGTCACGCACTAACGGCAGTAAGTATTCTAAATCCTTCTACTTTCAACGTAGGATGGAAGCGGAAGATGGCGGCGAAGTGCAAAGATGTGCTCCTAACGCTTCGCCTTTACTCGCAAAAGCCGTCCTTCGTTACGGCTCTTCCCTATGGATCAGCTCGAAAGGAGAGACAACCAAAAGGGAGCTTGCGACCTGGTTGGCTCACCGAGAGCCCATGGGAAAGCGTCCGCCAGCTGGAGCTTCCATCCCCTCGTACTCACAAACTCACTACCCATGAAGGAAATGTTCCCGACCTTGAACTTCATCCCTTCTTCCTCCATTAAAAAAAGCCCACAGCAAGTGTGAGCTTAAGCCATTACATATTCATGGGCTGCTTCGTCTTGTACGAGCAACTCCTTCAAATACTTCTTCGCGCGGAACAAGCGAGACTTCACAGTACCGATCGATACGCTCATCAACCCTGCAATCTCCACTAACGAATATTGATTCACATAGAAATACTCAATCGTCTTGCGGTAAATACCGTCCAACTCGCCGATCTTTTGTTGCACAAGCTCGGAAATATCACTCTGCTCCATCAATTCGGCAGGAGTTTTCGCATTACTGGGAACCAAATCCAAGATCGGAACGTCTAATGTATCAGGTTGATTCATTACGTATTGACTGTGACGTACATTTTTTCTGTAACGGTCGCGGAATGTGTTCATACAAATCGTCGTCAACCAAGCCTTCATGCGGTTAACTTCACTCATTTCACCGCGGTAGCGCACTACTTTTACCCATACGTCTTGCATGAGATCTTCTGCTTCTTCTTTATTGCGAGTCAATTTTAGACATAAGTGATATATATAGCGTCCATATTCTTCGTATAATGCGTTTAAGTCGTTTTTCATAATAAGTAGCCTCCGTTTTGTAACTGGTACCCTTATTATCACCGACAAACACATTACGAACTATCGCTTTCTCTTTCAGTAACCTTACAATTGTGTAAGGTTACTTGACACAACCTACGCTTCTATGACTTCTTCTTTTGGTTCCAACTTCGTAATCTTTAGGCGCAAAATACGCGTCCTGTCCATTTCTTCAATCTCAAACAACAACGAGTTATAATTGAACTTATCGCCTTCTTCTGGAATATGACCTACTTCCTGAAAAACAAATCCACCGATAGTATCGTGATCTGTTGGCAACTCTATGTCGAGTAGTTCAATAACGTCTTCGATCTCTAACCGTCCTTGACAGACTAAATGATTTTCTTCTTTTTCGAAAACCATTGACTCTTCTTCAACATCTGTTTCGTCTTCTATATCTTGCCCAATCATTTCTTCAATAATATCTTCCTGCGTCACGATTCCAAGTGTCCCACCGTATTCATCTAGCACAATCGCCATATGTTTCTTTTGCGTCAACATACGTTTAAATACAAGTTCTACACTTGCTGTCTGCACGACGAACAAAGGCTGGCGATCAATGACATCCGCAAACGACCGCTCAGGAAACATCGACCACTCGATCAACATTTTCGAATAAAAAATACCGACCACTTTGTCGATACTCTCTTCGTATACCGGATAGCGAGTGTAGAAATACTGCAATACAACGTCACGTACATCTTCGTACGTCGAATCCATCGAAAGTGAAATAATATCTGTACGGTGTGTTTCCATTACATCGCTAACATCTTTATCGCGGAAATCTAGCATACCCTTTAGACGGATTGATTCATCTTGACCGAATGTACCTTCTGTCGACGCAATGTCTACCATGGAACGCACATCTTCTTTTGTTAAAGTGGCTTCCGTCACCGTTCCTTTAGAAATTAAGCGAACGAAGAAATTGGTAAACAACGATAAAACCAACGTCAATGGAATCAATAACTTCACGAGCACCGAAATAGGTGGCGCTACAATATACGCAATTCGATCCGCAAATGTTGCAGCAATCGTTTTCGGCAATACTTCACCGAATATAATCAAAATAACCGTTAAGATCCCGGTCAGTAATCCAATACTCAATCCTTTATCGATTGCAATCATCGTCACAATCGTCGGCATTAGAATATTTACAACATTATTTCCAATTAGGATAGCCGTAATCATACGGTCCGGCTTGGAAATTAACTTTCTCAATTTTATCGATTTAATGTCTCCCTGATCTGCTCGCAATTGAACTTTCATTCGATTGATAGCGGTCAGAGCTGTTTCACTTCCCGATAAAAAGAAGGACAAAATCAAACATAGTCCCAGTGCAATAAACAATTGCGTCTCCTCCAACGTTTCTCCATTTATTTGTCATCATTCATCGTATATTATTGCCATGAATCCAACATTTCTTATTGCGTAAGTATATCATACATATAAACTGAATCGTTAATGCAACATACAGATAGGACGTATACTTTTATCATTCGGTTCCCTTATCCGTAAGCGTTTAAACCTTATACCATCACGAATTTCTGCTATACTGTGAAATAGAAAATATCCAAAGAAAAGAGGGCTTACTATGACTTCATTGCAATCATTGGACCAATATTTCACAAACAACCGTGACCGCCACTTGGAAGAGTTAACGAGCTTCCTGGCAATTCCAAGCATCAGCGCACTTTCCGAACATCAATCGGATATGCAAAAAGCAGCGGATTGGTTGTCGAATGAATTCGAAAATATCGGCTTGGAGAACGTGTCGATTGAAAAAACGGCTGGACAACCCGTTGTGTATGCAGACTGGTTGCATGCTGAGGGGCAGCCGACCATCCTGATCTACGGCCACTACGACGTGCAACCTGTTGATCCGCTTCACTTATGGGAAACACCTCCATTTGAAGCAACAATCCGTGATAATAAATTATATGCACGCGGAGCAAGCGATGATAAAGGGCAAGTGTTTATGCATAGTAAAGCGATCGAGGCATTAATGAATGTTGAAGGCAAACTTCCTGTTAACGTCAAGCTTATTATTGAAGGCGAAGAAGAGATCGGTAGCCCGAGTTTGGAGGAATATATCCAAAATAATCAAGACAAACTAGCGGCAGATTTCATCGTCATTTCTGATACAGGCATGTACGGACCTGGACAACCCGCAATTTGCTACGGTCTGCGCGGATTAGCCGGCGTACAAATCGATGTGAAAGGCCCTAAAGGCGACTTGCACTCCGGACTATACGGTGGTGGCGTTCAAAACCCAATCCACGCACTCGTCGAAATACTAGCTTCATTCCGTGATGCTGAAGGAACGATTGCGATCGATGGATTCTATGATCAAGTTCGCGACCTAACTGAAGAAGAACGCGCAGGTTGGGCAGCTCTCGACTTCGATAAAGAAGCAGTAAAAAAAGAAGTCGGTGTCAAAGAATTAACTGGCGAGCCAGGCTACACGTACACGGAACGCACATGGGCACGTCCTACACTTGAGATCAACGGAGTATTCGGTGGTTTTTCAGGAGAAGGTATTAAAACCGTCCTCCCTTCCGAAGCAGGAGCAAAAATCACATGTCGGCTAGTCCCGGATCAAGAGCCGGATGAAATCGTAGAAAAACTACGCGCGCACATTGCGAAACACGAACCAGTTGGCTGTGAAGTCACGGTAACTGAATTTGATAAAGGTAAACCTTACCTAACTCCATACGACCACGAAGTCATCCAAGCGGCTGGCAGAGCGTATGAGCAAGTATATGGCGTACCTACCGTCTATACACGCGGTGGTGGCTCGATCCCGATCGTTGCAGCGTTCGATGAAATCCTTAACATCCCCGTCGTCTTGATGGGCTTTGGACTGGATACAGAAAACTTCCACGCTCCGAATGAACACTTCCACTTGGAAAATTTCGATAAAGGACTACGTGTCATCGGTAGTTATTATGGAGAGATTGAAAAGCTTGGGTTGTGATTGATTAATTGTGATTGATGAGCGGCTACGTTGATGGATTGAGCGTTCGCGGGGTTGTATTGAGCGCTCGAACGTGGCGGTTGAGCGGTTACGTTGATGGATTGAGCGCGTGCGGTGCTAGATAGAGCGTTTGACCGGATGGAGTGAGCGCTTGCCGTGCTAGATAGAGCGTTTGACCGGATGGAGTGAGCGCGTGCGGTGCTAGATAGAGCGTTTGACCGGATGGATTGAGCGCTCGCCGTGCTAGATAGAGCGTTCGACCGGATGGATTGAGCGCTTGCCGTGCTAGATAGAGCGTTCGACCGGATGGAGTGAGCGCTTGCAGTGCTAGATAGAGCGTTCGACCGGATGGAGTGAGCGCGTGCGTGCCGGATAGTGCGTTTACGGGGTCTTGATAGAGCCCCCTTCTTCATCCATTCAAAAAAACAGGCTGCCCTACAAAGGGGTAGCCTGTTTTTCATTTCATTTCATTTCACTAGTATATCTACTTGAAGAGCAGTAATTTCCCGCTCTCAAGATTCCTCTTCTTCGTCGTCACTACTGCCAAAGTACGTAATGATTTCCTCTACTGGCTTACGCGGTGGGGCTTTTGGTGATGTATCGAAATAGCCGAACTGCAACATGCTGATGATGCGCTCGCCTGACTCTATACCTAGACGCTCGCGGAATTTCGGGTTGTCGATGAATGGAGGAGTCTTCCAACATGTACCGATTCCTTTATCCCAAGCAAGCAATTGGATATTCTGAATCAGTATGCTCGCTGCTGCATAATCCTCCAGCCGCTCTTTTTGGCGTACATCTTCAGGTACGATGACGAATACAGCTGCACTGGCAGTCGAGAACTTCTTCATTTGTTTTTCGAGATCCTCGTCAGAAAGCTGTTTCCAATTTGCTACACCGAACTCCTTCAAGACGTCCAAAAGCTCTTCATACTGTTCACCTGTTGCTACGATCAATCGCCAAGGGTTACGGTTTCCGTGGTTTGGGGCCCAAACAGCGTCTTCTATAATTTCTGGGATGATCTCTGGTTCGATCGGTTGTCCGTTAAAATTCTTAATAGAGCGCCGTGTAACAATGGCCTCTCTTACCGATAATGCTTGTTCATTCACACTCAACCTTCTCCTTTGCACTAAGTATCTGTTTTTCATTATACCCTAACTTAGTAGTCTGTTGCTAGAGGCTATGAGAAACACTTTGATGCAGAACTGGATAATTATGAGAAGTGATCATTAATTTTGAAGAAGATATACTTCGCATTTGGCGAATAAGCATAGGAGTCTTTATAATCCCACGTGCGATGATACGCGTTATACGTATGGGCATTGACGAGTGGATTTTCCCCGTCCATGGCAGTTACGATCGTCGTATGGTCAAAACGGCCGTCTCCATGGAAGTCATACGTAATAATATCGCCAATCTGTAATTCTTGGGGAGTTTTTACTTGAGTTGCAGTCAGCCCTTTTGTAGAAGTTGCCAAGTACCAGCGCAGCGAGTGAGCGACGGTAAAGCTGAAGCTCCACGTACCTTTACGCATCCACCAACCCTTTTCTCGGTTTGGTTGTCCGTGCATCGGTGCTCCACCTGCTAACAGACATTGTGAAATGAAATTCGTACAGTCATCTTCAAAACTTGGGAAGGCAGGGTTTCTGCTGTTCCACCAATTATCTGCATAGTCTACTGCCGCTTGTCGATTGTACAAAAAAATCCCTCCTTGCCATATCATATGACAACGAGGGACGTTCAATTAATGATGTAATACTTTTGATAAAAAATTTTGGGCACGTTCAGAATCGGGATTGGTGAAGAACTTGGCAGGTGTTGCTTGTTCCACGACTTTGCCATCAGCCATAAAGATGATCTCGTCACAAATTTCTTTGGCGAAGCCCATTTCATGCGTCACGACGACCATCGTCATACCACTTTCAGCAAGTTTACGGATTGCATCGAGAACTTCCGTAACCATCTCAGGATCGAGTGCGGATGTCGGCTCATCGAAAAGCATGACTTGCGGATCCATAGCGAGCGCACGCGCTATGGCGACACGTTGTTGCTGCCCGCCAGATAATCGGTTTGGATACGCGTCGAATTTATCGCCAAGACCGAGTGAAGTCAGCAACTCCTTCCCTCGCTCCTCCGCCGCACTTTTGCTTAGTCCTTTTACATTGATCGGCGCAAGTGTAACGTTTTGCAACGCCGTCAGGAAAGGATAGAGATTAAAGCTTTGGAAAACGAATCCGATTTCAGAACGCGCTTTATTAATATTCACTTTTTTATCGTGGATGGAAACGCCGTCTACTACTATTTCTCCGTCATCGATCGGCTCGAGCGCATTGATCGTGCGAATTAGTGTAGACTTTCCTGCTCCACTTGGGCCTATAATGGCCACTACGTTTGATTTAGGTACTTCAAGCGAGACATCCGTCAGCACTTGGTTCATACCGAATGTTTTATTCACATGTTTTATGGAAATCATATCTGGCACTCCTTCACATCAAGCTTCATGAATTTTCTCTCGCTAATAACTTTTGTTCGATCGCACGAATGATCATGGATAACGTGAACGTCATGGCAAAGTAAACGAAACCTATGAAAGTCCATACTTCAATGGAACGCATACTAGTGGCAACGAGGTTCTTCGCATTCAACGTCAATTCCGTTGCACCGATGACCGAGATCAAAGATGAATCTTTAATTAGCATGATGAATTGTGAAGCAAGTGGCGGTAGAACTCGTCGGAATGCTTGTGGCAAGACGATCAAGCGCATTGCCTGCCAGTAGGTCATACCTGACGAACGGGCCGCTTCCATCTGCCCTCTTGGCACACCTTGTATTCCTGAACGAACGATTTCTGCAATGAATGCTGCGGTAAAGACAGCTAGACCAATAATCGATGCCCAATAGGAACCGAGTTTCAAAAATTGACCAAGTACAAAGAAAATCCAAATCAATAGTACTAGCAACGGTACACCGCGCATGACTTCTACATAGGCTGAGGAAAGAATACGGATAAATCCATTGCGGGAAATCCGGCCCATTCCGATGATAATACCGAGCGGAATAGCCAGCAATAATGCGATTGCTGAAATTTCGAGTGTTTTCAGCGCCCCTTGAATAAAGATATCCATATTTTGCGATATTACACTGAAGTCATATTCATAGCCACCCATATTATTCGCCCGAAACCTTATCTAGCCAGTCGCTTTCCTCAAACCAGCGACTTCTTGATTCCAATTCTTCCGGGCTATCCACATAGCTATGCAAGAACGAGTTCAACCATTGAATCGTTTCAAAATCATTTTTCTTCACTGCAATCCCTAGGTTTTCTGCGGACAACAAACCTTCGAGCTGGTGAACTTCCCCTTCATGCTCTAAGCGCCATACCGCAACAGCAGGTTCATCATAAACGACTGCATCCGCTTGACCTGAACCCATTGTTGTAGCTGCCAACGGGAAATCTTCATAATCTACAACTTCCGCATTTTTGAACTGTGACTTCGCAAGCAACGCGCCCGTAGTTCCGATACCTACAGCAATTTTATTGCCCTTGACGTCAAGTTCTTCCCATGACTTGATCCCTTTGCTCGCAGTCGGTACCATGATTGCCTGACCTGTTTTATAGTAAGGATTGGACATGCTAATGGACAGTGCACGGTCTCCACGGATCGTCATACCTGCGATGACCATATCCACTTCACCTATTTGCAAAGCTGGTCCTAATCCATCAAATGCGAATTGCTTAAATTCTACTTCCGTATCTAACGCTTCGCCTACCGCGTTGGCTAGATCGATATCGTAGCCGACAAACCCGCCTTCAATACTTTTCATTTCAAAAGGGAAATAACCTGGTGCAATTCCAACTACTAATTTTTTGTTGTCTTTAATATTCTTCAACGTGGATTTCTCTGTTGACCCTGCTCCTCCGTCGTTACTACTACATCCCGCAACGACCAATACTAGGATTAGTAATAGTGCTGTAAACATCTTCTTCATACATTTCCCCTTCTCTCTCTTCACCAGTATAAATATTCTAAATTAATACAATTATAAGATACTGACTAACAACTGTCTACAAGTATATGTATACGTTTGCTTGCATACTACATATATTGGACAAGATCTTATAATGGTTACTTCCTATATCATTTAATATACGTTATAATGAATAATTATACAATAGTAAATAGTTTCATTCTGCATGGTAAAGGGGAATATAGTAAGAAATAGTATCCTTTCGAATAAGAAAAGCGACAGTTCTTAGAGATTTCTCTCAAGAACTGCCGCTACTATCTTTATGGAGCATAGGGGGCTCGAACCCCTGACCTTTGCACTGCCAGCGCAACGCTCTCCCAGCTGAGCTAATGCCCCTCATATCTGATACAATATAGAGTATATCAACTGTTCGTTTAAAAGACAATAGGCAAGAAAGGTGGTTAACGTCATGCAACATGAAGAAAAGGAGTTGTCTGAAATTGTATCTCTGTGTGACTCCAAGGGGCTTCTGAATCCTGAATCAATAGGATACGCACGCAGCCCTTTAGTGAGAAGCAATCTAAGAGGACAGTTTATGAAAAAGAAGCGTTGGAATAATTGGTGCATTTACGGGGAAGACGTTTTATTGACTGCCTCGATTGTACACTTGGATCATAAAGTTATTTGTCTAGTTTACATACTCAACTATGAAACACAGCGATTCTATGAAAAACATGTAACCCTACCTTTTGGAAGACGTATAAAAATGCCTGAAGAGGCACTCGAAAGTATTAAGTTTGTGCATGACGATATTACGATTCAACTCGTCCACATGCAAGGTGAAACGCATTTATCCGTTATCATTCCTGATTTCGATAATGAAGTCTTGCATGCCGATTTGCATATTATTCATCCCGAGAAAGATGAATCTTTGAATGTGGTCATCCCGAAAAGTCGAGACTCATTCCATTTCACCTCCAAACACTCTATTATGCCAACTGGCGGATATGTACGAGTTGGTGATCGACGCTATGATTTCAATCCGTATTATAGTTTCGCGGTCCACGATTATGGTCGTGGTGTGTGGCATGCCCGAACGAATTGGGACTGGGCAATGGCCTCTCAACGTACAAGCGGTAAACGCGTCGGTTTAAATTTTGGTGGTAGTTGGACAGATGGTACAGGGCTAACGGAAAATGCTGTCTTTGTGGAAGGCACGATGCATAAATTTCATGAGGATGTAGTATTTAAAAGCAATAAAGCAGACCCGAAAAGTGCTTGGAAGATCCAAACGAAGTTTTCAGATGATATCCAATTGACGTTTAAACCATTCTTCCAATGCCCAACGCTTGATCACTATCTCGTCAGGAAAATGTCAATTACCCAACATGTCGGCTATTATCACGGAAGAGTTCGACTACCAAGCGGACAAGTCTTACCGATTCGACAGATGCTCGGTTCGATCTTAGAGCGCAAGTATCACTAATTACCCTTCTCTCCTACCTACAAAGAGATCTGCTTTTTTGTTTAAGTTTACTGTTTTAAGGTGATAATACAAGTAGTATACACTTTAGAAAGGGTGGCGCTTATGTCAGTAATGCGAATATTATCTATTGCAGGAGTTTCATCTATTTTACTTCTCGGAGGTTGCGGGTCAAAAGACAAGGCACCGGACAATGATGCTGCGGTTAGCATTGAAGACGAGGGTGAAGGCAGTACAATGAACACGGGTGACGGGTACGGTTTCACGGATTTCGATTTAACGATCAAGAAAGACGGCAAGAAAATTGAAACGGATTATGAGGATGTAAAGCCTGACGATGCAGAGTATCTCAACGAGTTCCAGGAAGTGGATCTCGAAGGTAATGAAGCGATTGACGATATGCATAAGATGTTTATGGAGATTTTGATTGATAGTGGAACGACTAAAGATGAAGCGATTGATCGCATTTTACAATGGTACGGTCTTGATGGGTATGACGAGTTTAAGTTGGATGTAGAGTTTGCAGATGACAAAACTCTTCATATTGATGAGAAGAAGTAATAGCTGTTACAAAATGTACAATAAAGCGAACCGCTAATTCATATATGAATTAGCGGTTTTTTGCATGTCTTTTTAATAATGGCTTAGTGTAAATAAAGTAAGTTGTACTAACCGAGTTAATTTGTAAGTCCTACGATCCCACTACTAATTGACAGTTGGGATTCGAACCCGTTGATCTGCGTTGCAGCCGGACGCGTTCCGGAGGGCGGGCGGTGAACCACACTCCTCGCTTCGCTCGCTAGGTGTTTCACCTGTCCCACTGATCCTCCCGGAGTCGCCGGCTTCCACTCCGATCAACTAAGCGACTACGAATAACCATGTTCCACAATCGCCCCCGTTTGCATAATATCACTGCTTGTTTGGAAAAAACTTATTGCCGATCATGCCACCAATCATAGCTAATAAACCGACAACGATAATCTTTATTATAGTATTGATATTGGGGATTAAATACTCAATAAAAAGCATTACTACCAATACAAATGCACCTGTAAATAAAGCCATGCCTATACTTCCTCTTCTCAATAATAACGCCCCCGTGTAGATTAATATGGCCCGATTACCGAAGATGAATGATTTCATCCTTCTACTAAAAAACAGTAGTAATCTTAATTTCTTTTCGTTTAATGAGATCCGCTAAAGTAATTCCATCTATTTTCACATAATCAATTATATATTGATTAAG
>NZ_PDYX01000028.1:0-26353 GCF_002743265.1 Sporosarcina sp. P29
TGAAGAAGAGTTGGCTAGGTTAGCATAGTATTTTCAAAACTAACCCGTTAATTGAGGGATCACATTTCCCTTCATACATACACTGGATTTTATCTAAGTGGCTAATTTAATATTGCAATTTAGGCTTATTAAGTAGCCAAAAAACCAGTGTAAAAAACAACATTAAACTTATTTCTTTTATACCTACATCTGGATTAAGAATAAGTGTATAAATAGAGATAAGCCCAAAAAAAGTAAGTGTGGTATTCAATAATTTTTTATTTGTAGACTCTTCTTCATTCATTCCAAGCACTCCTTTATATATTTTTTTCTAAATAAATTTTTCAGAAAAAAATGTAAGTACTTTTCCCTCATTCTAACTTTTATACTCCTCGATATTTACAGCCCTTTTAGAAAATTCAACAAACTCTTCTGGAGATAATTAACGCAATTTATTATTGTACTTCCAAACTTACCAGAGGGAACGGAGCAAATGCGTATAGATATTTTCATCTTTTTCTCTAAATCCGTTCAAATCGCTTTTTTCGTACTTTTTGGCCCTACTACTGAATAGAGTACAGATTTCTTATACAAGAATCGCATTCGCTTGTTTAAGTCAAATAGACGAAAGTTGATTTTATGAACCTAACATAGTTACCTTGTGTTAGCAGGGTAATTTAAAAATATTATATTAAACTTTCTAATTTAATGTGGACTTTTAATAGTTTCTTCCTCTACGATTAAATTCCGATACACTTTTTCGTTAATCATCAAAGAATTCGCTTCAATAAAAAAACAATCCTTATTATTAACTTGGAAATAGAAATTAGTTGAAGAACTTATAGATTCAATTTCCGGTAATTCGGGTTCTAGGCTCTTAATATTTATTTTTCCAAATCCATTAGGATGATAACTAATTTCTGAAAGTAAAAAAGGATCATTTTCTTTATAGTTATTTAATCTATATGTTTCTATTTCAGCGTCTTGATAAATAAACAGTGACATAACTTGTTTAAATTTAATAAACGTTTTTAAAATCTCTAGATTACTAACACTTACTAAATTTAAAACAATGGTTTCTTCTAAGTAATTAACTTGTATTCATGAATAATCCAAAATTCAGCATTGTCGGCAAATAAATTTCTTATTTCTTGAGATACTAAGTCATTATTATTTTTCATTTATCTCACCTTTTAATCATCTCTTGTTTTATCTAAAGTAGAATAAATTTTATTACGTTCTAGTTTTTCATTATAGTTATTTCTTCACTTTATTTCACTTTTACTTCCAATATATTTTCCAGAAGTTATAAAACCTCTTTTTTCACTAGGTCTATCCAATTGCCAAGTAATTCTATTGAAGTGATTTCAAGAGCCTTCTGTTATGCGACGTGGTACTAGAAGTTATTTACTCTTTTCCATAACTGCAAAATAATTTTGTTCGCTATCGGCAAAATTGAATACTTTTCCGGAAGGCATAGTTACAATTTCTCCGACTGTGATATTTTTAGTTGACAGTGTGCTGTGCAACTTATCGAGATCCTCCGAGAAAAACATTAATGAAGGTGTGCCAAGATTCATATCTGGCTGCATTTCAGAAATCATTCTCTTGTTGTGAAGTATAATGCTTGTTTCGGCTTCCTTAGTTGGTGCTATTTCAATCCATCTCATTCCTTGACCATTGTCTTCATCTGAAATTACAATAAACCCTACTTTTTCAATCCAAAAATTCACTGCTTCATCTTGATTGTTAACATACAACATAACTTGACCGATTTTATTAATCATTTTTTTCTCCCCTTATCAATAATTTGTCGCTTATATCTATTGTTGGATTTAATTTGATATTTATACAATCTGTTGGCCCTATTACTAAAAGAGCATAAATCTTTCATGATACAATCACATCTGGTAAAGGACTACTCATCGGAAAACATCGATAAATGATGTAGCAGGATGCGTCACTATGGCTAGTCAACCACAACGCAACTGCAAAGAAGGACTCCCTAGGCACTAGATCTTGAAATAACTTTGAATAACGCCGGAATTATACGCTTGACGACAAGCACTCGATTGTAGTGAATTAAGAAGAATACAGTTCCATTAGTTTGTCCTCAGTTCCTGTGTGTACGTTCCGCATATCAATAAAATACGGTAGCTGCCATTGCTGTGTGTTCATCGCTTGTTTACTGGTGGGACTATCCCAGCTTGGATACACTCTTATTGCCATTTTCCCTTTTGTTGAACTGGATCTAAGCATATTCTGTTCGAACATAACTTCTTTCGGGAAAATAAATTGTCCAAATTCATGTGCACTTTTAAATGTAGTGATCACGAACAAATCAGGTGCTTCCTCATATGAATACGGCTGATTTTTATTGTTTTCATCCTTTTCCCAAAACGCAACAAACTGCCCTACTTTACTAGGTGTTATATTTGCCACCCTGAATCGAACTGTTCTAGAAGATATTTGAAATGTACCAGCTCCATACTTAGCATTTTGCTTTTCTTCATGCACAGAATCTACAAGTAAATTATTTGGTTCATACATGATTTGATTGATATAGTCTAATGCGTTATTAAAATCTTTCATTGTCTTGCTCCTTGAATTCATTATAGATTCCATTATTATAATGATAAATTATAATATCCTCTATTGGACTTAGTCTCTAATTCATGTATGCTACTATTTCTCATGGACTTCCACTTGAAGATGATAGTCATTATCATTTGTTTATTGTATACTAAATGTAGCCTTTTCCTTATTATTTGCTAGTAATAATTCGTTACTACACGTTCTGGTAAGGATGGACTCCATTTTACAAAGAAAGGAAGAGCTGATAAAATTATATACTTGTTTTGTAATAAATAATAGGTATTCCATACATATTAAGATTTACTTTTGGAGCAGTAGTCATTTCAAAATTTTATACAAAGAGAGGTAATTGTCATGAAAAAGTGGTCATTATTTGTATTCATATTTGCCTGTATGCTAGTCATCTCCGCATGCGGATCGAAGGAAACGGATACACAAGCGGACGAATCGTCTAGCACTAATAAAGAAGGTACGGAATCGACTGAAATAAAAATTAAGCATGACCTCGATGAGCAAGAAGTTGTTTTGACTAAAGTGCCTGAAAAAATTGTTGTACTAGATTTTGGCGTTTTAGATACGTTAGATTCGCTGGGTGTTGAAGTTGCAGGCGTTCCACAAAATGCCGTACCTGAGTATCTAAAAAAATATGCTGGATCTGAGTATACGAATGTAGGAAGTTTAGTGGAACCAGACTTTGAGGCAATTGATGGAATGAAACCAGACCTTATTATTATTGGGGATCGTCAAGCCGAAATGTATGACGAATTTACAGATATTGCTCCAACTGTTTATATGAGCGTAGATTTCACGAACTATATGGATTCTCTTACACATAATATGGAAACTATCGCAAATATATTTGATAAAGAAGAGCAAATTGAACAAGAGCTAACCGAAATAAATGAAAAAGTTGATGCCCTTAAAGAGAAAACAAAGGATCTAGATGCGAAAACGTTGATTGTCATGGTGAATGAAGGAAAAATAAGCGCTTATGGACCAGGATCGCGTTACGGCGGATTCATCCATGATGTAGCGGGCTATAAAGCGGTGGATGAGAATATTGAAAAAGCCAAATTTGGTCAATCCATTAACTTTGAATATATAACAGAAAAAAATCCAGACATTATTTTTGTTGTGGATCGTAGCGCAGTGTTAAATACCGCTCATGATAGCACAAAGGAAATGTTTGAAAATGAACTAGTAAAAAGAACAAACGCTTATAAAAATGACCATATAATTTATCTAGATACCGAAGCCTGGTTCTATGGCGGCGGTTTGCAATCATCGAAAACGATGATTGAAGATACAAATGCCTATTGGAATTAAAAGAATCGTATTTCCTAATTTCATTTCACTAAATATAACCTAAAGAAAAACCATCTAAAGCTGTCGGGGTCTCTCCGTTTGCATTGGATGGTTTTTTCTATGTAATCAAGTGAATAGCAGCCGAACCTGGTGCTTTATACAATCTCACTATTCCCCTATGTATTTCTCTTGGCTACTTAACTTCACTAAAAACGGATATAGAATGATAACCAAAATGAATAAAGTGGGAAATAAGCTAAGTATGATAGCTTCTGGCAGATCAAAAAGCATTTGAATGATCAGTGGCAACAAAACAATTGGAGTGACTATAGCCACCTTCCCTTTGGACTTTTGCGTTTGAAACTGTTTTTCGCCGCAGTATGGACAAATCATGGCAGGGTTCAATGTGGTCGTCTTTTTGATTGTTTGTTTCCAACTCCATTGATTATTACATTTTTCACACGTAGGCATTCTATTACCTCCTGTTTTCCAAATGGCTCGATTGCGTGAAATAAGCAATCGAGCTAGTTCATATAGTAATTTATTTCCTACTAGTGGCTATAAACATTGATGCATCTTGATTCGCAAAAAGCTGTTCTCCATGATAGAAAGTCTTACATGTACTAGTCGTAAATCCAACCTCGGATAATATGTTTTTTAATTCCTTATGTGAAAAGCCACTATGAATTTTCGGATGATTGACTCTTTCATTTGTGTCAAAATCAACAATAATTAGCTGGCCATCATTGGGTAAAATACTAAACAACTTCTGCAAAATTAATGTAGTATCGGGAATATGAAGTAGCACTAGTGATACTAACACAATGTCTGCCTTAAGTTCGGGCATGTCTTCAGTGAAATCTGAATACAAGACTTCGCAGTTCGTAATGCCTCTTGCACTAATTTTATCTTCAGCATCCTGTAACGCTTGTTTTGAAGAGTCCACGAGCACTATAGAATCTACTAAGTCCGTGAGTTCTAAACTAACTAAACCAGAACCACTCCCATAGTCCACTAACTTTTTTGATTCACTACCTCGTAATAGTGGTCTTACTTCATCTACAATTGCGTTAACTAATTCCATTCGTTTTTCTGTTTCCATACTTCACTCTCCTGTATCATTTAACGTACTACTCGATGGCAAATTGGGTTATTTTATGGAACAAACATTACTCTACTATTCATACGTTTAGCGTGTGTGAAAGGATTCGTTTTGCGGTTTCCAGGTACTAAAAAAGCACCGCCGAAAGCGGTGCTTTTTTCATTGGTGACGCACAATAAACCGTAATCTCTTAATCCCTTTTTCCGATTTCTTCACAGCGCTATGAACATGCGCAAATAATGTTTCGATCTTCGCGCGTTCTGCATCCGTCACGCCATGCGGACTATATTTAGCTTTTTGATAAATTTTCAATCCTTCCTCCGCCTCTTGGCGAAGTTTTGGATCGATATTGCCAACTGCTTCAGGTATCGTTTCGAATGAAGGCAGCTTCGCAACGATTTGTTCTTTCTCTAACATTTGTACCATGTACTGTACATGATGAATGACAGCCAAACGGTGATCTTTCACCTCGAGTTTTTGCTGACGTTTCCTTTTTCTTACGTAGTACAGCACGAACAGGATTAATAGAACAATCAATATAATGATATTCAACCAGAACCATACAGTAGTGTTTGAATTCACTTGCTTGGAATCTTCCGGCTTGTCTTGATCTTCCTGCACTTGTGTCGGATCATTCGGTTCAGGTTCGACCGTGCTTCCGCCGGTTGCGTCTGGTGAATCCGATCCGTCTAGAGCTGGATAGTCTTTTTTATTGATCTTCGGCATTTTCTCAGCGTAACCTGGTGTGACTTCAATCGGCACCCAGCCAACCATGTCGACGTAGATTTCTGTCCACGCATGGGCGTTTTTCTCACTGACATTGATTTCACTAAATGACGGTAAATCTTTCACATCATCCAGCCCAACGATATATCCTTCTGCATAACGTGCGGGCGTGCCGAGCATTCTAAATGCCAATGTAGCAACTGTCGCATAGTGAACGGAATAGCCTTCTTTTGATTCTTCCAAAATCCCCGTTAGGAAGTCCTGATCTTTTATTGGTTTGGCATTTTCATTATAACTTATTGTCTGTGCCAAAAAGTTTTCTACTTCCTGAATCGTTTTCTCATACGGTAAACGTGTTTCTGAATCAAGTATGTTATCGTCCATATGATTGCGCAAGACATTTAAACTATCTTGCGGCACAGCGAGGTATTCGTTGTAGACATATTGATTGTAATGACTTTCACGACGTAAATAGTCGGTATCTTTTGTCGTGTACAACGCATTCGCGATTTGTGGATAATCGGTATACGGTGTCAGCATATAGTTCATTTCCACTGTCCGTCTGCCGAAAATACCTGTCGCGTGGAGCGCATCAGCTTGTTTAGAACGGACAAGATTGGCATCTAGCCCAGCCAACTCATACGGTGCATAAATATATTGACTGGATGCACCGACGTTTTGAATAACGAGTTTCGCTTCTTCATACTGTTCTGGCAAACTACTTTCCGCTGCTAAGCTCAGTTGTTTCGCTCCAGTGAAATCCTCTTTCTGTAACGCTTCAAGCAGAGACTTCTGTTCCATATACGCATCCCCATCGATCTCCTTCCAGCCGCTTGGCGTGTAAGTTGACCCGACGAATCCTTTTAAATACAGAGGACTTGGATTTTCCATTGCGACTTTTAGCGCAGTATGATCATTCGGTGTAAACGTAGAAAGTCGCTGGAAGTTGCCAGCCGTTAGAACTGGCTCTTCATCTTTATAATAACGCCACTTCTCCCCTTGATAACGTACTATGTCTTCGATTTTCGAACTGCCTGTAAACTCTTCATCACCGTTTGGACTGATCGCCGTGTAGACGAACATGAGCACGACGAGTGAAATGGGTACGATTGCCATCCGTTTCCACCAGCGTACTGTTAGTTGGTTCATATACAACAATGTCACAATTAGCAATGCGAAAAATAGAATATCGAGAAGCAATGATGGCGATGTGCCAAGTATTAATTGTATCAACCAAATCACGAGTGCTAGCGCAACAGGAATCCAGCGTTTTTGATTCGCTACGGCGTAATACACCGCACTGCCGATGAGCAACGCGATTTGACCGAGGATCATGCCGTTTAGCCATGACGTCGTTTCATTGATGGATAATAGATCTATATATATATGCTTTTGTTCCGCAAGCGTGATCAACAATGCGTTGATCGTTCGTTTGACGTCATCTATGTACATGGATAGGAAAATCAAACTGAACACAACGCTCGCAATCAAGACAATATCGCCGCCACGCTGTTTCAACTGTATACGCGCGACCATCCATAGTAAGACGAGAACGAGCGCAGGTACGATACTCACCTCTGGAAAGAGCATCGCACGGATTACGAGGAAAGCCGCTACGAGGACACTATACGCAACTACTCCATCTAGCCATTTCATACAGTTGATTCCTCCTTCTGATCCGAGATGACGACGGTCTGATATTCGGTACTACGCGCGATATTCGTCGTCAATACGATACAGTTTGGATACGTTCGTCTGAGCTTTTTCCACTGTTCATCCGATATCGAAACTTGCGCGACACTTCTCGTCAATACTTCTTTTATGGCGTTCGATGCATCCCATTCATTGTCGATCGTCAATTGCTCACCCGTCGCATGATTTAAAATGAATTGCACTTCGTGATCGCTTGCGACGTAGGAATAGAGCAATGCGGAAAATGTCTCGATGAATTCGTCATAAAGTGCTACGCGATTCGTAAACGACGTGAAGTCGAGCGTCATCATGACCGCATCTCCTGTCAACGTTTCATGCTGTTTGACGAATAGCTCATCCCCCTTACTCGATAATTTCCAATGAATGCGTTTAACCGAGTCACCGAGTTTATATACCGACAACTCCGCCAGCTCTTCCCCATCTATTTTCTTCATCGGAATTATACCCGGTGTTTGCAAGACATGCTGATTTTGCTCGATGTGCTGAAGTTTTAAGAAATAAGGATTCGGCACAATCAACATCGTAGACTGCGTATCTAGTTTCTGCACGGAACGGAAAAACGTAAAACTGTCTTTGATCGTCAGTTGTTTAATTCGTATATTCACTTGTCCCATATATTTCTGCGGCAGAACAAACGTAAATTCTTCCGCACTTTTCGCCGGGATAGACAGGACGTGATGGTGACTCTCTTGTCTACCAGTGAATAGATGTTCGATGACGAGATGTAGTTGTAGTTGCGTAACAGGCAAACGGCTCGTATTTTGTACGCGCAGTTGATAGCTCATCTGTTCACTTTTATAGATTTCATTTGCCGTGATAATCTCGCACTCGATTTTCCCTTTAACGAGATAAACGCTCAACACGAGCCACAGCCAGACAATAAGCGAACCGACTGCGAATAATAGAGCGAAATGCGTCGTCGTGAAGATGAAAAATGCGAGCGTAAATAGCAGCCACACGACGCTAATGAGGAAAGTCCCTATCATACGATCAGCCCTTACAATGTCGCAAGCATTGCTTGGTCGGGCGTGGCAACACTTTGCAGTAATTTTTCGAGTAGCATATCCTGCTCTTGTTCTGCACCGGGGACGCTTGACATGACAATGCGGTGTCGGCTCGTTGGCAACCACACGGCATGGACATCTTCCGGAATAACGTAATCACGCTGTTGTAAGAAGGCATGTGCTTTCGCCATCTGGCAAAGAGCGAGAGCGCCACGCGGGCTGATTCCTTGATGAATCGATGGGTGATTTCTCGTTTTCTCGGTTAGTGCTGTAACGTAGCGCAGAATCTCCTCATGAATGAACAAATTCTGTACTTGCTGCTGTAGCGCAAGCAATTCATTTTTCGTAATGACTTGTGTAAGTGAAGATAGCGGGTCTGCTTGCTGACGGTTTTTCAACATCTCCACTTGGTCTTCAAAATCCGGATACCCTACACTCAATTTCGTCATGAAACGGTCAATTTGCGCGGTTGGTAGCGGCTGCGTACCGATTGTGCCATATGGGTTTTGCGTCGCGATTACGTGAAACGGTGCTGGTAGCGGATAGGTCACGCCGTCCACTGTCACTTGTTTCTCTTGCATCGCTTCAAGTAATGCTGCTTGCGTTCTTGAAGATGTGCGATTGATTTCATCACCAAGCAATAAGTTGCACATAACCGCGCCTTCTTTAAAGACGAATTCGTTTTTCTCTTTGTCGTACATCGTGAACCCGATGACGTCAGACGCTACGACGTCCGGTGTGAACTGGATACGATTCGAATCGAGACCGACGACTCGGCTGAATGCTTTCGCAAGTGTCGTTTTCCCGACTCCCGGTAAATCTTCTAGCAGTACATGTCCTCCAGCTAAGAACGTCATCCATACTTTTTGTATGACGTCGTCTTTCCCGTTAATTACTTTTTTCATTTCATGAAGTACTTGTGTTGATGGATTACTCATTTTTTAGTTCCTCCTGTTGTTCAAGTTCACAGCCGAAACGATGTCTTCCGCTGTGATGGCATATGGAAATAATCCGCGTGCGATCTTGCTGGCCGCGGTTGTGTAAAAGCGGTTTGACGTGAAAAACGTTTTCGGATGATTGATCGCGATGAGTGATTTATCAAACAGCATGCCGACGCGTGTAGAGACTTCTGCGGCAAATTCAATATCATGTGTCACGATAATCGTCGTGATATTCTGTTTTTGAAGCGTTCGGATCAACTGCATCACTTCTTGCTTCGACATGACGTCCATTCCTTTAGTCGGCTCATCCAGCAATAAAATATCCGGTTTATGCAGCAATAATTTCGCAAGTGCAGCTTTCTGCTGTTCTCCTCCACTTAAGTCAAATGGATTTCTCTTTGATAAATGTTCGATATGTAACTGTTTCATCATACTTATTACTGTCGATTCCCTCTGTTCTTTCGGCAATTTTTGCACAGGGACCGCGTGGATTAACTCTTCTTTCAATGTCGAGTGCATGAATAACGCTTGTGGGTTTTGCGGCAATAAGATGATATTCCCTTTCCACTTACTAGTTGCGACGTCATCTATCCATACTTTACCTGCATATGGCTTATGCAGTCCGGCGAGTAACCTTAGTAACGAAGACTTTCCAACTCCATTGCCACCGACGATCGTGAAGATTTCGCCGCGATGGATGGTGAACGTTAATCCCGCGAGTAGATCATCACTCTTGCGATTGTATCGGAAATACAACTCTTTTACGGTGATAAGAGGTGGATGCTTTTTTCTCATCGGCTCCGTCGGTAGAACGGTCGGTGGATAGTGCCGAATGAAATCAATCCCGTCGCGCACCGTGATCGGCGTCTCATCACGGAAACCAAGCTTATAATAAACACGCATCGCTGTTGTAAGTGCATCGAGCATCGGATGTTTAAGTAAAAAATTGCCGATTGCTTTAGGCGTCGTGTCATATAGAAGCGAGCCGTTTTCCATAAACAACACTCGATCGCACATCGGTAATAACTCTTCTAGCCGATGTTCTACAATTAAAATCGTCATGCCGAGTTCACGATTGATTTTCTCAAGATGTGTCAAGAACTCGGAAGCCGCAATGGGATCAAGCTGCGAGGTCGGTTCATCAAGCAATAAAATATCTGGCTCCATCGCAAGCACTGCCGCGAGATTGACGAGTTGTTTCTGCCCACCTGACAAGTCACTAATACTATCGTGTAGCCAGTTTTGAATACCGAAGAAACTGGCCACTTCGGCGACTTTTGTCTGCATGTCTTCCGTCGATACGCCCATATTCTCAAGACCAAATGCTAACTCCTGCCATACTTTTTCCATGACCATTTGTTCATCTGGATTTTGCATCATGTAGCCAATCGAAGTCGCCGTAGTCGACGTAGGCAGGTCATCAATTTTTTCACCGTTGAAATACACCGTGCCACTGAGTTTACCGCTCGGCCGCATTTCCCGCTTCAACATTTTCAATAACGTAGACTTTCCTGAACCAGTAGGTCCGAAAAGTGTCACGAATTCTCCACGCTTAATCCAAAAAGACACGTCTTGCAACACATGCTGATCTTCGTAACGGAAGTTCAGATTTTCGACTGTAAGTATCGCCATTTGACACTCTCCTTCGCTTCATAGATAAACGGATAGAACATAAGCAAGCCGATGATGACGTAATGCCCTGCGCCTAGTGTCTGTTCACTGATTTCGGGATAATACTGCGTCTGGTGTTGCGAGAAGTACCCGATATAGTAGAGAAGAAATAACACGAGTCCAATCGTCAACATGCCATCCCGTTTCGTGAACCGCATCACTCTATACTGCGTTCTCGCTTTCGTCATGCCATAGCCTCGCGCCTTCATGACATCCGGCTTCACGAAAACAAACTCCGCCGTCTGAACGAGCGTTTGGCGCCACAGTGCAAACGCGCGACGAAACTTCTCCACTCTGCTGTTTACTTTGTAAAAACCTATTCCGCGTTGTGCCATTTGCTTTTCATGCCATTTCGTTTTAAATAATGGGATGAAACGCCATAGCATGGAAACGAGAATGCCGAGGTTAGCGGACACTCGTGTCAGTACAGCAAGCACTTTATTCGTCGTAAATATCTCGAAATAACTCTTCGTCCAAAAACACGTGGCGACAATAGCACCTGCTAGAACGAGTCCTTTCGTCACCGCTTCAAGCGTTACCGCGTGGTCATTGAGGAAAAATAATGGGGTGAAACCGTTATGTACATACGATGGATAGGTTGTGGCAATTAGTAGAAAGACGAAAAAGTAATAGACTACGTCTTTACTTGCTGTCCGCATTCCGTGCAGCATGAAGAAGTACAGAATGCCACCGATCAAAGCAAGCGCCACGATGATCGGATGAAACGAGCTGAACATCGTGACGAGAACGACTGTAACGTAGACAAGTAGCAATATAGGGTGAAAGTTTGAGAATGCGCTCATCTAGTTTCCTACTTTCTTTGATTGTCGTATATAGCCATCTAGATCTCTACCTAAATCACACGTGTAATGGAACTCCACTTCATCGCCGTCTCGCAGCTCGTATTGACTAACGCCACGGCTAGGGAATTCGCCGTTTACTTTGTACATCCAGCCACTTAACGGACCACAATTGAACTCATATAAATAATTAATGCCTTGGACGTAAATACTGTTATAAATATTGTAGTCGGCTCCTTGGTACTCCATCGGAATGCGATGATGACGTGTTGCGCGGTCGAGTAAATCAAATGCGGTATCGCCACTGCGCAGTACGTACTCCGTTTTTTTAAGGATCTCGCCGTCTGGTTCAACATATTTCTCAAGACCCGGTTTCAACTTATCCATTGAATCAAGAACGGTGTCACTGCGTATTTCAAGGGTCACCGTCTCCGAGTCTTCCGTAATTTCGTCGATATGGGTCAAGTAATACTCTTCTACCGATTGAATCTTCGTTCCCGTGACGAGCCACCCGACGATAAAGAGGACGAATGCTACAACTAATAGATCTTTCTTCATTATATCCCTCTAATCTCTTTGACGCCTTCTTTTTTGGATTCTACTCATCACTACGATGATTAAACCTACTGCAACGATTCCAAGTGCCCATGATATTCGCTTTGCTCGCACGGCATTATCAATTTGAGTTTTTGATTTCTTGAGGTCTTCATAGTTCAAGACTTTTCCTTGATCGTAAGGAGATAACGCATTAAATCGCGTAAGAATCGCATCGACATTGTCTTGATCTTTGCTTGTTAGTTCATTGAATGGATACAGTTGATCGAGCACTATATCATTAATGCTTTGGATCTCGGCTTCTATTTTCTCCATTTCTTTTTTATATTCGTATAGCTGAGCCAATTCTTTTTCATAGTCGCCTTTATTATCTGCTTGTTCGAACTGGTCAATCATCGAAACGACGTCAATATAATGCTCTGTCGTCAAAGGTGTAGGAATCACGTTCATTTTTTCTACATCTTGTTCGGTAATATGTCGTGGCGCGGTTTGCTCCTGATAGATCGGTGCAATCACTCCATTGCCAGTCGTATTGACTTCATACGCTTCGCTGAATGCAGGAAGATCAAGCTGGATCGACTGCTTCTTTGCAGCTTCAGCGAGTTTATGGAAGTTGTAGACATAGGAACGCTCCTCTATTGGGAAGTTTTCATATGTATCAAGCAATTGCTGAAGCTGTTTGGCGTCGGTATGTTCATCGATATTCTGAATACTTTTCATCAACTCTACCATTTGTTCCTTCATCTCTTGCGGATTTTCAGGACGGAAATCATACATTGTACGGTAGCCATTTTCCAGTCGGTAGAGCGATACAAGTGCATAGAGAACTTGCTCCGTAGCCATCGAGTTCGATTCATCTGGTAAGGAAGAAGGATTGTCCGCGTTATATGTTTTTGCGTGAACAAAACCTCCGTCTTCCATTTGATAGTCCATAATGAAATCAAGTAATGTGTGATCGCCTTTCTTGAAGCGTTCGTCTTCATCTGGATGAATACCGAGTGACGTTAGCGCAACGAGTACTTGTGCTGCACTTTCGACGTTATCGTCATCTAACGTGCTGAAGCCCCCCGTTGCTGTTTGCATATCCGACAACTTCGCTAGTGCTTCGTCGATAATCACATGAATCGTTTTCGTAAAATTCTTACCTGTATCCTTTTGTGTATAAGTGAATTCTTCCGTGCTCTGGTAATAGGGCGCGAGTGCTTGGATCGCCATCGCGGTCATATCAGTCTCCGCTTCGTCTTGATAGAACGAAAAACCGCCATCTTCCAGTTGTAGTGAGATGATTTCTTTAATAATCTCGACCCTTGTCATATCCGCGTCATCCGGCACTTTATAACGCATACTGTCAAGCGTGATCAGCCCCCAGATCCAGCCGTTGATACCTTGTGCACCTAGAGACGTTTTCAATCCACGGTTATACGTGCCGTCCGCGATCAAGTTACTATCCCCAACCGCCGTCGGATCACCGCCAGCTGCCAATATCGCCAATGAAATCCGGTGCCATTCCGTCGCTTTCATATCGCTGAGCTGATCTTTCGTTTTATAGCGTTCGATCACATTATTCTTGATGACTGCAAGATACGCCTGGTAATCGTCAGGATAGCCAATACGGCCGAGGCCTATCGGATACCAGTCGCCGTTTGTGTTCCCTGCATGCGCAAGAAACGGCTTGCTCAGCAACGGATCAGACTCTGCGATATGTTCATCTTGTTTTTTCCACGCAATGATTTGTTCGATGGTGTGTAGCAACGATTCTTCTTTTTCAGGTGTCGCGAACGCAACAGACGGCAAAAGTACTGCCGTCATCATCACAACTGTCACTAGCCATGCATAGATATTCCTCATTCCGTCACTTCGCTTTCCTTACCATTCTTTATTCCAATTCGCTTCGCTATCACCTGAACTATCATGTCCGCCAATATCTTTACCATAATGAAGTGTGTAGCGAACGCGCACTACATCTCCATCGAGGAAATAGGCGTCCGAGAATCCATAGTTCGGGTAATCGCCATTGACGCTGTACATCCAGCCGGAGCCGTTAGCGAAATCGAATTCACTTAGGCTGTCTGGTGAGTAGATGTCCCGATTTGAAGTGGTGGACACCTGCTCGACTACTTCCCACAGATCATCAGGAATATGGAGTCCGTTCAACATGCCTGGCTTACTGACGTCGCGCAAATAGAAACTACTGTCGAGGTTTCCAGTTTTACCGTATTCATAACCATTATTGCGCAGTAGTTGATCCAGAATATAGGAACCTCTTTCGCCTTGGTGTATATCCATCTTCGTCGGCTTGATGAGATAGGGGATTCCTAATACGGAAGCTTCTAGACTGATCGTTACTTGTCCGATGACACCGTCTTCTGCTGGCGCTACTGATGTAACCGTGAATGTTTCGGTCACCGTGCGCCCTTCATCGTCCCATACTTTAATCGTGACGTTGTTTTGTCCCGTCTGCAATGTCAGTTTATAACTCGTTTTCGAGCTGTCATCCCAGGTGAATGGAATATTTTCCCCATTAACTTGCACTTGGACGTTTTTCCCTCGAATGCGTTCACCTGAAGCGGTCACCGGCCAGACATTAATCGTCTTAATATCCCCTTTGACCGTGCTACCTGACTTCAGATCGGTCACTAGTTTCGGTGCATCCGGATCGACTTGTGGTTTTTCGTTCACATTCGGATCTTTATAGGTGATTGTATACTGCCGTTCCAATTGTTCGTCTTCATATTGTCCAACGACTTTGATAGTGTTCGTTCCATTGATTAGCTGCACACTATAATTCGTGCCATCCAACGATTTTGCCAATTGATCATTGACGGTAATCTTAAGGGGAACATCCACCTTACTCGCGGTCGCTTTCGCGTAGAATGAAAACTCTGCACTATTTGCTTGTTGGTCTTTTAAGTCGGTTTTCAATAAAATAGTGATTTTTTCTTTCTCATAAATCACCGTGTAGATTTGTTCCGCTTTCTTCCCATATAGCTGCGCGGTGAGCTTAAGAGTGTTTTTTCCTTCAGCTAATGTGGCTGAATACGCATTTCCTGCTAGCGGTTTAAGTTCCTGATCATTACTAAATACTTTAAGCTTCACATCTTTTTCACCTTGTGCAGCTGTCGCGTTGAATGTCAGTATCTCTTCAATCACCGTTTGATCTTTTAGGTCCGTCGTAATGATGATGTCGTCACTATTTAACATCACACGATACGATTGACTGACACGGAGTACCTTCTTATCTGATTGTTTGTAAGTAACTTGGAATTGAATATCGTTCATACCTTCAATTAATGTGATTCCGCCTGTAAAGTCATTCAGCTGCTTACCATTTAGCTTCACGTTCATTTCCTGGGGAATGAGTGAATCGTTTAAGTGGTTTACAGTGACGACGTATTGTGGGTCGGTAACTGTTTCGTTGTTTTTAATGTTCGTCGTAAAGTAGCGATTTTGTCGGTCCGCGACGTCGACAATTTCTATCTCTGGATTCGTGTTCGGTTTAGTTTTTTCTGGTAGGGGTTTATTGTTGCTGCCCGCAGGTGTTTGGCTCTTGTCATTCGTATTCGTTTTCGGTGTGTTATCTGGTGCATTGGTAGTTCCTGGTTTGTCGAGTGGTTGATTTTGTGGTTCCGGTTGGATATTTTGATTATCTTGGGGCTTTTCTTCCGGTTCCTCTTTTGGCTTGTCTGTATTAGTCGGTTCTTGTGATTTTGATGAATCAATTTCATCGGTATCACTCTTTATAGTTTGATCCGGTTCGGTGTCGGAAGGATCACTCCCCCCACCAGCTAATTTCAGCGAAGAAGCCTCTACTTTTTCATTGAAATTAAATGTAGCGGCTTGTTCATGAGAAATCGTCGCATATGTAATCGTGCTAAATAGGAGTAAAACGATGAGGCTGTAATACATATAGTTTTTATATTTCATGAAGGCTGTCTTCGTTTTTTTCATCCAACTCGTCCTTTCTTTATTTGTAAAGGTCTCATCTACGCAGCGTTTTTGAATTCAAAAAGTCCCCACCTCCTGAATGAGATGGGGACCATGTATGTTCAATAATTAAACTGCACAAATTGAATGATACACAAATCACCCTTTACCGGAAGGTGTCATGCTTACATACTTTGGCAAGTCTCCTGACTTTAGGGCTTATACTCTCCCTATTACAGTGGCCGGACCGCTCAGGATTTTCACCTGATTCCTATTTACTCTTTGCATACTAGACAAAGAACCAAAATACTCTATGTAACTGCTACTAAGCATATAGTTTTTGCGGGGTAAAATCAATAGACGGTGTAAGTACATCGCGCTATTTTATCTACACTTCAATTGCTCCCTACCTTTACAGTAGTTGGAACTCGATGATCTGGACGCATGTCCTATGGGCGGGCGGTGAACCCGATTGAGGCGTAGTAATTCTTACACAACAACTCCGCCCCTTAATTGAGTAAAAGTTAATCCTTAATTCCATATTTTACATTATTTTTTATATCTACTAGTTGGAAATTTGTTACCTCTTCATTTATATATATTTTCAACTAGTCATATTCCTTCTTAGTTTTATTTATATATATTTTATATTGATTCACTAAATCCCAAACGTTAAAATCCATAATCAAATAAAGAAAGATCTCACCGACAGACACTTGGTTATATTCAGAATGATTGGATTAGTCTTGTAAGTACATGCAGATAATGCTACATTGATGATGTCGCTCCCTATCCCACTTGCTATTGTCTAGTAGATTTGGAAGTGTAAATTTTAAGTGGATTGAATAAATGGAATAAATACTATAGAAAATTTTTATTTTTATAAGGGGGATAATTAATATGATACACATCGGTAAACATGATCATGTTGGAAGTTTTTTAAGAACAGATGCCATTAAAGATGCGAGAAAAGCCTACATAAATGACGAATTGACGGCAGAGGATCTTCGGCAAGTGGAAGATGTAGAAATTGAAAAATTAGTAAAGAAACAAATTGATTTAGGAATAAAGGCAATTACAGACGGTGAGTTTAGACGTTCTTGGTTTATGCATGACTTTTTCTGGGGCTTAGGAGGAGTTTCATTTGAAGCAGTTGAAAAAGGTTATGATTTTGTCGGACAAACAACTAGGGCGGAATCCTTTAAAGTAACAGATAAAATTTCGTTTGGAAATCATGAAATGGTAAATGATTTAAAATTTCTAGCCGACTTAGTTGAAAAGTATGGGGATGGTTCACAATTTGCAAAGTATACGATTCCTGCACCAACCATGTTTTTCCAACGAGTCCTTTCAGAAAAGGAAAAAGAAATCTATCCAAATATCGAGGATTTAGCAGCTGATATAATTAAAGTATATCAAGACGCTATTCAAGCATTCTACGATGCTGGTTGTAGATATTTACAGTTTGATGAGTGTATCCTATCCGCATTGGATGATCCAAAACTAGCAAATATTATGGAGAATTTCACAGGATTAAAATTAACAGACACAACAGATTTATTTGTAAAAGTAATTAAAGAGTCATTAAAGAATAAACCAGAAGATATGATTGTGGCGACACATATGTGTAAAGGAAACTATAAATCTGCTTATTTATATACAAGTGGTTATGAAACTGTTTCTAAGTATTTCGATGAGCTAGGTTATGATGTGTACTTATTGGAATATGATGATGAACGTTCAGGTGGTTTTGAACCGTTAGCGAACATCAAAAATGAGGATACACTAGTGGTATTAGGGGTTGTGACTTCGAAAACTCCCGAATTAGAAGATGCAAATGCGATGAAAGAAAAAGTGAAAGCAGCTTCGGAGCATTTCCCATTAGAACGCTTATTAATATCACCACAATGTGGATTTGCAAGTACAGAAGAAGGAAACAGTCTATCCGAAGAAGAGCAATGGGACAAAATGGAACATATTATTAAGCTGTCTAAAGAAATCTGGTAATACTTAAAAACTTTCAATTCTACGTCAAAACACACACACTCTTTACTTTTATGTGAAAAGCGTGTGTGTTTATTTTAGGTCCTCAAGAAATTCCTCGTAACTGTAATTCATTTATTTGAACTCCTTTAATTAGCCCAATATAGGAATTGGATGCAAATTCTTATGCAAGTATTTGGCCCGTTTGATGCACTGTCCTTATCACGCAAACGCACCCGATTGTACAATCAGTCTTTGTTTTCATAATAATTCTATAAGAGTTGAAACTACGAAGTAAGTCAGGAGTCCCGCAACAAAATAAAGAATGTTTTTCTTCATAACTTATTAAGAGGCCAATTGTACAATCAAGTTAGCCACCTAAATTCAAACAAAAAAATGCCACTATAAAATTCGTGTATCATTGAAGTTGCGAGACTAACAATGAGAGGAAGTTTTATAGTGGCACAACTTGAGAGTACCATACAAAACCGTAAAAATAAACACCTATCAGCTTTTGAGCGCGGTCAAATCGAGGCGCTTCACAAGGATGGACATACCAACCGAGAGATCGGTAGACGCTTAGGACGCGTTCATCAAACAATCGCTAATGAATTAAAGCGTGGAACCACGACCCAGCTCAAAACTGGGCGCACATCCTATACAGCTTATTTCGCTGAAACAGGACAGGCGATATATGAACGAAATCGACTTCAGTGCGGTGCAAAAAGTAAGCTGCTTATAGCCAATGAATTTGTCAATTTCGCGTGTGATAAAATCCTAGATCAAGACTGGTCACCAGATGCAGTCGTCGGGTTTACAAGCCTTCAAGAAGAGTGGAAAGACCGACCTACTGTGTCTACGAAAACCCTGTATAACTATATTGATTTAGATGTATTGCGCGTTCGAAATATAGACTTGCCGATGAAATTGAGAAGGAACACCAAAGTGAAACGCATCCGAAGAAACCGTCGTATTCTGGGCATGGGTATCGCTGAACGTCCTGTTGAAATTGATAACCGTCAAGAATTCGGTCATTGGGAAATTGATACGGTAGAAGGACAGAAGTCTGATGACAACGCATTATTGACGCTCGTTGAACGTAAAACGAGAAACTATTATGCCATCCTCCTAGATGATCAAGATCATGATTCGGTGGACTTTGCGATCAGCCAGTTACGACAGGATTTTGGTGAGCTATTTTCTCAAGTATTCAAAACGATTACGTCGGATAACGGCAGCGAGTTTTCTAATCTGACAAAGAGCCTTCAAGGGGTCACGGACGTCTATTTCGCTCGTCCATACGCACCGTATGAAAGAGGATCTAACGAGCGACACAATGGTCTTCTCAGACGATATATTCCCAAAGGAAAAGCGATTTCTGATTACTCTACAGAGTCTATTCAACGTATTTATCAGACACTGAATCAGTTGCCCAGGAAGATTTTGAACTATCGACAGCCATCCGTTTTGTTTGAAGAAGAGTTGGCTAGGTTAGCATAGTATTTTCAAAACTAACCCGTTAATTGAGGGATCACATTTCCCTTCATACATACACTGGATTTTATCTAAGTGGCTAATTTAATATTGCAATTTAGGTAACTTATTAAGATACTCCTTTCATAACAATTACATCCGTTCGCTTAAATACACCCATTTACAAGTTATCATTATATAATCTATTAGTTGAATCCGTTACAAATTGTAACCACTCTTCTTCTGACAAATCATCATTAGCAAATCCCATTACAGATGACTTGCCATACTTGATTACATCTAGAACCTGATCAAGAAAACCCGTGCCAGCTCTCCAATCACGTAATCTTGTATCATCACAATTAAATGTTTCTTTACAATTTCCACAACGAATATAGACTATGTTTATTTCATCAATTTTATCATCGTCGGCAAAGTATAAATTACCGCTAGTAGCATTGCAGGTAGGGCAAACTGCTTCAAGATGTTTTTTATACAGGTTTTCAAAATATGACCATCTTTGAGTAGCTAATTCCAATGGACATTTACAAACCTTTGCGTACTCTTCAGGATTCAATAAAATCATCAATTTCATTCCTTCCTATATGGATAATATTATACGTTTCTGGCACAATGTTTCTGTAACAATTGCGCCCGCTTGCTTATAATATTGTATTGTTGATGTCTAAAAAACAAAGGCTTTACTTCTCCCCTACCTTTGTTTTCCGTTTTGTGTAAAATACAAAAATAGCGTTCGCAATCGTTAAAATTATTGCTGCGGTTAAAAGTCCTAGCATTAGGTATAAATCATAATAAAATATTAAGAACAAAATAACCGACACAACAAATGCTCCCCAACCTCCGATAGCAAAACGCCACGAATGTTCTTTAAAATTAGATAACATAATAACTTCCCCCTTATGTGTTCTGCATAATGGAACATTAAAAGCGTAATTTTACTAAGCAACTGCCCCAGAATGTTGAATATTACTTTTACTTAAGTTGGTCCCAAAACATTGAAAATACGCCTTCATTCATCTCAAAATAGACATCTGTAATTCCATAATAGATATATCCATCTCTTAGAAGAGTAAGGTTAACCGTTGAACCGTCATTTAATTTTAAAGCTAGCTCTCTGTATTCCTCATTGTTTCGAGAACTATTTATTGGGTCTGAATTTTGTTCACGAGGAAGAGGCTTTGTTTTGTTCAGCTCTATTAAAAAGGTATTTAGTGCGTCCATATCGAAAATCGGCTTATAATTATCAATATCGTTATCCCAATCACTGAAGGCGCTCCAATGGGCAGAGGTTACATTTCCCACCAGATTTAATTTACCAAATACATCCTTCCCACTGCTTATTGTTAATCCATTAAGGTTTTCAAAAAACTCTGCGTAATGGTTTCCATCCTGCCTTTGATAAACCATTAATCTAAAGTCTTTATCATAGCCTTTCACAGAATAAACATCCATTTCACCAATTGTAGAAGCTAACTCTTCGTCATCGTCTTTTTGCTTGCTCCATTCATCAATATTCCCTTTTGTAGTACCAAGTTTCTCGTCTTTAAGAGCTTTTGCATCTGTGTCATTTATTTTTGTGTTTGTTTGGGTATAAATCTTTCCGTTATACACAAATAAGCCAACCATGTCTGCATTTAAAGAATCTTTAGGTAATTGAATAGCTGGGATTTCTACACTTCCATTTTCATGATCAACAGGGCGCTCCTGATTCTCTGTTAGATTATCTGGAATAACATAATTAATTAAAATGAATGCTCCAACAGAAATAAATAAAGCAGTAACAATCCCGATACCTTTTATATTAAATCTTTCTCTGTACTTTTTCATTCTATCCCTCCTAATATTATTAGACGGAGATAAGTTAAATAAGTTACGTATTTGAATATAATGGCCTTATTGTTGATCGGTTTCAAATCCTTATTCCAAAATCCACACCATTTGCAGCTAATTATTTTTAAGTAGATTAATTTCTTTTTGAATTAAATAAAATACTAGCTATTCCTACACCAATAACAGGGAGAATGATTAATAAAGTACTTAATATATTGGCTTGTATGTAATTATTGAAGAGCAGAAAACTTAAAAAAGCTACTACGAAATAAATTGGTATGAATTTTTTTGACCACAAAACAGAATTCTCCATTTTAATCACTCCTCGTACTGTTAGACCGATAAAAATTAAACAAGTCACATATTTTTTATAATCTTTTGCAGTTATCGCATACGTTTATTTAACAAGCATTATTAACATGTATTGGGTTCGTCTATAATAATACCCCCCGATACATTTAGCTTATTCCAAATCCACGCCTGATAAATCCGATCAATTTCAATTTCCAATTCTTTTTCATTCAGATTTTTATTGAGTTCTAATTCTTCAAAAATAAATGTCTCTGTTGCCTCAGTACCTTTAAAGGCATTACTAGCAAATGAGAAAGTTATAGTTTTAACCAGTTCACTCAACTCCCACTAATTGTGATTTATCTAACTTTGTCCTATTTGAAGGATAACCCTAATTCATCATTTGCCCTTGTTACTTGAACAGCAAAATAGGATACTTCATTTAACAATCATATATATCAGTGAGTTTAGTTGTTATGTAGATCGAATGCGACTTCTAAAATATAATCAAGTACTATATCATTGTGTTGATAATTTTTTTATTATAGTTGCTAAAATGGCAATTGAAAAAACGATGACGCTATTTATTAATAGATAGTATGCTATCTGCATGCCGTAAAATATCGCAAAGGCATCACGAATAACAAAAAGTGCTATTGCGCCACCGATTGCCCCTAAAAAAACTGCTGATAGTAATACGGTAAAAGCTGCATAGTATAGGCTTTTCTTTTTCTTGTAATATATAAAACCAATAAGATTTGCAACGACAATAAAAACGCCCAAAAGTATTAAGAAAAAACTACTCATCTAGCTCCCCCTCGTAGAAATCCATCTACCCCTTTAAACTAAAATCATTTGACCTTTTCGTCATAACACTTTGCAATTAACGTCTTCAGATTATTATATAATTTAAGTTTTACAACCAAGCTATGTTATTTTAATTGAATAACAAAAAATAAAGTTATTATAAAAAGATATCTTGATTCATTTTTTATGATCTTTATAGTATTATTTTTCATGTGTTACACGATCGTTAGTTCACTTCACAGAAATTTTTATATTGAAAGGATACGTGACTATGGAATATACACTAAAAGATGAAAGTTTTGATTTTAGCGAAACAGAAGTAACACATGAAGTATTTAAAATTGGAGAGCCAGAAGATGGCCTTTTCGAAATTGAATTCAAATTAACCTTCTCTTACGGATTCTTGAATTACTCACATAACTTTGTTTGGCTCAATCAAGATATCGAAACATTACTTGAACAGTTGAAGAAAATGGATGAAAAGAATAATGGAACTTTAAGTGTGCTTTCACCAGGGGGTTCTTTCTCTTATTCACAAGACCCTCATGATGAAAACTTTTATGAGTTCACGGTTTTCATGGATACTGGCTATATTAATTCGTATATGGGAACTGAATCAAAACTTGGAATCACTCTATCCGCTACTCGGGAAGATATTGAAAATTGGGTTACGTCTTTTCTAAAAAACTAAAAGACAAAGCTGCCCATATTAATATGAAGATTTTATACTTTGTTTATGGTCAATAATTGCCCTTCCGCTAATACGAGTTGCTTAGGATCAATAATATCATGTAGTAATATACTTGAATTATTTTGTATCGATAATTCAGTTGGATTAATTACGTGTGCTATCTGAACAGTGCAGACATCATAAGGTGCAGTATTATTATGGATATATTGAAGTAACTCACGCAATTCCCAATGTTTTTCTACACCATTTATAATTTCTCGTTGAATAGGATAATCAAAACCGGGAATGAGCCACTCTTCCGTCTCTACAAATTGTAGAGATGCATTACCATCTTCCAACTTTTTATCCGAGGCAATATAATAATAATTTGTCATCTTATCACTTCTTTCTATCATCATCTGCTATTTCCAACATGTTCTTTTTTTGAATCTGTTGGAAATCTTCCTTTTGCAATTCAACGTAATCCCCCATGTATCCTACTAATATATATATTCGAATGAATGTTTTCATTGACCTTCCCCATTTCCTTGCCTTTGTCATCTTAGGTTTTACACAATCAAGATGAATCAATTGAAAGCAACATCGCCTTCTAATTGATTGGAAAGTAATGGTGTATTTTGTTTCAGTATATAATAACTTCTAATAGTATGGAGATAAATTCCAACTGTTGATATAATTTGACTTATCTTAATTACCTTTCATTCTTACTAGTCTTCTTTTAGATAGCAATTCCTTTAGTAAAAGTTTCGTGTTCTATATATGTTGTTTTTCTTAATTTAAAGGAGGTATATTACGGGTGTAAAACTCCCCTAAGAAATCAGATGTAATTTTGATAGTAAAGGGGTAGTAAGAATGAAAAATCAATCGTTTCGTTTTTTATGGATTGGCCAATCAATGGCTAATTTAGGTGATGTTTTTTATATTGTCGGGATTATTTCTTTATTATACACACTTAGATCGGTTTCAAATCCATGTACATAATAAATGAAAAATAGGTGATCATATTTATGTATTCAATTAAAAGATTGCAATACCTAGATGTTTTCACTACTATTACACACCGGTATAAAGGGGGGCAATAAACTTGAAAGTCAGACCATCTGTCAAACCAATTTGCGAAAATCTCAAACATAAACAAAGTCAAGGTTAGTACACGATGCTCTATACCAGTCTTAAAGAGTTTAGGGAACGTAAATAGATGCCTATCCGAAATAGAACTTAAAAGGAGGTTATGAAATGGATAAGAAAAAATTTACGGTAGCTGGAACGAATATAGACGAAGTAAAAAAACTTAATGCAGAATCTGGTCTATCCTATAATGAAATTAATGAACTTCTTACCAAAGAAATTGAACAGAGAAAAAGATTAAATGCTGCTGAGCATAAAAAGTAATTGGCAATATAAAACTTTCCGATTTCTAAATCCTAATTGGTTTCTCTTGATAATATATCCCCCTGATAGCTGTGTTCGTTTATGCAGTTATCAAGTGCTTTTCCACCGTTTTTCTCACTATATTTAACTGCTACAAAAAATAAAGTAGCACCGGGATAATAACAATATAACTAATAAAAGTTTTTTCATACGACCATCCTCTTCCTGCCCATTAACCTATTAAGAACTCTTGACCTGTAACGAACGAAGCCAATAGAGACGCTGCAAAAGCAAAGCCCCATGTGCAAATATATAATGTAGAATCCTTAGCAACAGATCCCCCTTCTCATTCACCAAATTAATATCCTTTAGAGGCACTAACCTTCTGCCGTTAATGCCTCTTTTAGCTGAATTCAATCAAGAGATTTTACCATCGCTGTTACAATTCTATTTTGATATTTCCTGTGATATCTCATTTTCGACATTTTTTCGAGGTTAAAAGTCCCAATAATATGACGCACCTTGGAATTATTGAAAATCAATTCTCTATATCTATTGCATGCCAGGTATTCTTGGAACCACTCTTCTTGCTTTAAATAAGCAATATTTTTTTCGATTTCATCTTCTGTAACCTCTTTTAAAAAAGAGAAAATGACTACACTAATATTGCTAATGAATTCAATTATGGATTGCATATGTGAATTTCAATTCAATTTGCAATGATTTTGCCAACATTTTAAATGGGAAAAGCAAAATAAACAATAGTAATTGCTCAGTATCTTTACATCGAACATTTGGAGTCAAGATGATGGGGAAGGATGCTTCTTCTATTTTAGGAGTTAGTGTTGAGTTTTACGATCTAGATAACCAAGGAAATGCTTTAAATATCTCTGAAATAGCTGTATTGCAAGAGGAAATTCCGGCGTATCTATTCGCATTGACACAACAAGGTATTATTGTAAGTACTATTCACAATCATTGGCTTTTTACTGACCCACCGCAAATTATGTACATTCATGCCCAGTCAGTTGAACCGCCGCTTCAGTTTGCCGGTAGCGTCAGTATAATATCGGTAGGTATATGAATAGGCTTCTCATGTGCTCTGAATTATTTATCTAATCCAGCGCCCTCCCCCTCTAGGTGGGAATGGCTTATTATAAACCGTTCAAAAGCATTGAGTGTTTTTTATTTGTAGACGCTAAAATTGATTCTCTTTGACAAACTTCTTTAATTCTTCTCTTCCATTTATTAATAGATGACTTCCGGTACATATACTTCCTCAAATAGTTCCTGAAGTACGGAAAGCTCTGCAATAGTAGACAAGCTAATGATTGTCGTAGTTTATCACTGCGGCATATATGTGGAATTTTTCAAGTTGAAGCGAGAAGTACAATATCAATTGCTGGAAACTGTATAGGTCGGTTAGTTCCATAAAAACGGTTCTAAATCAAATGTTGGGGTGGAGTGAATTTAAATCCACCCCTCAACCTAAATGAACGCCAATTTCTTTATACTGTATGTTTAATAAAATTTTCGCCCTAAAGTGATCGAAACGTCTAAAGCCATAGGCA
>NZ_PDYX01000029.1:0-24032 GCF_002743265.1 Sporosarcina sp. P29
TTCATGTGAGTCCTCCTTGGTTATAATTAGGGGTCAAGCCGTCGACGCCTTGACACCCCGAATCATACCAAGGGGACTTTTCTATTTCAATAGGGTTCCACTAACCAAACAGGAATGCTCCCGATGGCTCACCGCGGGCCCATGGGAAAGCGTCCGCCTGGAACGCAGGTCAACGGCGCCATCCCGTTCCCGCTTCCAACCTCTCCATACCGTTTCCTTTCAGTCTTCACCCACATTCGCTATAATAAGAACAGAGGATGTGAAAGCATTGATACAATCCAAAAAAAGATGGCAAATCGATCGGCCAGACGAAGAACTCGTCAACCAGCTCGCGAAAGACTTGAAACTTTCGACAATGCTTACAAAAATACTCGTCGCACGCGGAATCACCACTAGCGAACAAGCAAACGCGTACTTGCACATGGACGAGTCCAACTTGCATGACCCATTTTTATTACATGACATGCAAAAAGCCGTCGATCGCATCCAACATGCAATCGACACACAGCAACAAATTACAATATTTGGAGATTATGACGCGGACGGCGTAACAAGCGTCACGGTGCTAACAACAGCACTCGAACGTCTCGGTGCAAAAGTGAACTTTGCTATTCCGAACCGTTTCGAACACGGCTACGGACCGAATAGCGACTACTTTGAACAACTACATACAGAAGGCACAGAAGTCCTCATAACCGTAGACAATGGAATCTCAGGCATTGAGCAAGTTGCATTCGCGAAGTCGCTTGGGATGACGGTCATCGTAACGGATCATCACGAAATGGGCGACGTACTACCTGCGGCGGATGCGGTCATTCATCCACGCCATCCGGAAGGTGAATATCCATTCGGAGAACTCGCGGGCGTCGGAGTGGCGTTCAAACTAGCTTCTGCATTACTTGGGGAACCGCCGCTCGACTTGTTGGAATTCGTAGCGATCGGCACCATCGCGGATTTGGTTCCGTTAGAAGACGAAAATCGTTATATGGTGAAAGAAGGTATCCGCAGACTACGACGCACGCAACGTCCTGGAATTAAAGCGTTGATGCAAGTGAGTGGTCATGAGCAGAACGCTTTATCAGAAGAAACGATTGGCTTTACGATCGGTCCTCGTCTGAATGCTCCTGGCCGACTTGGAGATGCAGATCCAGCGGTCGATTTATTAAAAGCAGAAGATGAGCAGCAAGCGCTCGGCATCGCGGAAGAATTGAATGATTTGAATAAAGAACGGCAACAATTAGTGAAAGAAATCGCAAAAGAAGCGCAAGAGCAAGTGGAAATCCGTTATGGCGATCAAGTGCCTCACGTGTTAGTCATAGAAGGTGAAGGCTGGAATCCGGGTGTCGTCGGCATCGTATCGTCTAGACTAACGGAGAAATATTACCGTCCTTCCATTATTTTATCGCTTGATCATGAAACAGGAATGGCCAAAGGTTCTGCGCGTAGTATTGAGGGCTTTGATTTGTATAAGGAACTTTCGAAGAATGCATCGATTTTGCCACATTTCGGAGGGCATGCGATGGCTGCTGGGATGTCGTTGAAAATAGAGGACGTTGAATCATTGCGTTCGAATTTGAATGAACAGGCGAAGGAAGTATTGACTGAAGAAGATCTGCAGCCCATTTTATCCATCGATGTGCCATTGGCATTGGATGAAATTGATATTGCCTCCATCGAAGCACTTGAGAAAATCCGACCATTTGGTATGGGGTTCCCGAAGCCCGTTTTCCTATTAGAACAACTTGACACGATCTCAGTCCGTAAAATCGGTTCAGCGAAAGATCATTTGAAGCTTGAGATGGGTGATCGTAGTGAACGTCTAGATGCGATATTTTTCGGAGCGGGAGCATTGGCGGACGAAATGGCACCACAAAGTAAGCTTAGTTTGACGGGTGATTTACAGATCAATGAATGGAACGGCAATAAGAAAGCGCAGTTACTTGTCGAAGATGTGAAATGTGATGAGTGGCAGTTGTTCGATTACCGTGGAATCCGGGAGCCGGCTAGATGGTTGCCAATGATTCCAGACCAAGCCCAATTTATCGCGTTCAGTGAAGAGGCAATCCAGCATTTCGTGCCGTTCTTTAAAGACATTCCCATTGTTTTGATTGGGCGCGATGAACTTCAACCGTCTTCTTCCATTGTATTGCTTGATATGCCGCAGGCCGAAGAACAGTTGAAGCAAGTGATGGACAAGACACTTGCGGATCGAGTATATCTTCATCTACACGTGCATGATTCAATGTACTTTGAAAAGATGCCGGATCGCCAACAATTTGGTTGGTATTACAGCTTTTTGAAAAAGCGTGAGACATTTGATATGTACAATCAAATCGATATGCTTTCCAAACATAAAGGTTGGAAAAAAGATGTGATAAAGTTCATGACAAAAGTGTTTTATGAACTAGAATTTGTTACACTAGAGAATGGTAAGGTGACGATGCTCTCTTCTGCAGGTAAACGTGATTTGGCAGAAGCACCATCGTATAAAAAACGCCAACAGCAGATTAAACTTGAAGAGTTATTGCTTTACGCTCCGTATCAGGACTTAAAGAAAGTATTCGACTCTTTGCGTGAGACAGAAGCTGTTGAGGAGGAAAAACTGTGGACTTAAAAAAGTTTGTAACGACTGTAGACGATTATCCGAAACCGGGTGTCAGCTTTAAGGACATCACGACGATCATGGATAACGGAGAAGCATATAAATATGCGACAGACCAAATTGTCGAATATGCAAAAGGATTGGACGTAGATATCATCGTGGGGCCAGAAGCACGCGGTTTCATCATCGGATGTCCTGTTGCCTATGCGCTTGAAATCGGTTTTGCACCGGTCCGTAAGCCTGGCAAATTACCACGAGAAACCATCTCAGTCTTTTATGACCTAGAGTATGGACAAGATGAATTAACGATTCACAAAGATGCCATCAAACCTGGCCAACGTGTTCTCGTTGTCGATGATTTACTTGCAACTGGCGGTACAGTCGGCGCAACGGTCGAATTGATTGAGAAACTAGGCGGCGTAGTAGCTGGCTGCGCATTCTTGATTGAACTATCGTACTTGAACGGTCGCGAAAAATTGACGAATGAAAACATTAAGGCATTAATTACGTACTAATTGGGGAATCCTTCGCTTAACGCGGAGGATTCTTGCTATATAGGCACTGGGTTTGATTCGCTTTACATATAGGTGATATTATACATATACTACTAAAAATTATTATCTAAATATTTACGAAATAGGTTGAAAGGGGTAAGTCCATGGCGAAAAATCAAGACCTGACAGAACAAGACATATACGACTTAGTCGCTAAATACATGAACGAAGAACACGTCGAATTTATTAGACGGGCATATGTGTTGGCTGAAAAGGCGCACGAAGGACAGTTTAGGACTTCTGGTGAAGCGTATATCAACCATCCGATACAAGTTGCAGGCATTTTGGCGGGTCTTCAAATGGATCCAGAAACGGTCGCAGCGGGCTTCTTACATGATGTGGTAGAGGATACGGATATAAGCCGCGAAGATATTATTCGGGAATTCGGTGATGAAGTCGCGATGCTGGTTGACGGTGTAACGAAGCTTGATAAATTAAAGTTTCGATCCAATGAAGAAAAACAAGCGGAAAACCACCGTAAAATGTTTATTGCAATGGCACAGGATATTCGTGTCATATTAATTAAACTTGCTGACCGTTTGCATAATATGCGGACATTGAAACATGTTCCAGCAGCGAAGCAACGCCGTGTATCGGAAGAAACGTTGGAGATTTTCTCCCCGCTCGCTCATCGACTCGGAATTTCCACGATCAAATGGGAACTAGAAGATATCGCATTGCGTTATTCCAATCCACAACAATATTACCGTATCGTCAATCTGATGAAGCAAAAGCGGACAGAACGCGAACAGTATTTAAAAGACGTCATGAGTCAGATGCGCGTCGAACTAGATGAAATGGGCATCGCTGCAGAAATTCATGGCAGACCGAAGCATTTGTATTCTATTTATCAAAAGATGGTCATTCAGAAAAAAGAGTTCAATGAAATTTATGATCTACTGGCAGTCCGTATTGTCGTAAAAAGCATTAAAGATTGCTATGCGGCACTTGGAATCATCCATACATTGTGGAAGCCAATGCCAGGAAGATTTAAGGACTATATCGCGATGCCGAAACAAAATTTGTATCAATCGATTCATACGACAGTTGTTGGACCGGCTGGAGATCCGCTCGAAGTACAAATTCGCACGGAAGAGATGCACCGGATTTCTGAGTTTGGTGTGGCAGCGCACTGGGCGTATAAAGAAGGTAAGCAGGTCGCGAAGCTTTCCAGTGATATTGATTCGAAATTGACATGGTTCCGTGAAATATTGGAAATTCAAAATGAATCTTCCAATGCACAGGAGTTTATGGAGTCTTTGAAGTTCGACTTATTTTCCGACATGGTCTATGTATTTACACCGGACGGAGATGTCGTTGAATTGCCGCAAGGGTCGGTACCAATCGACTTTGCCTATCGTGTGCATTCCGAAATTGGGAACCGAACGACCGGGGCTAAAGTGAATGGTAAAATAGTACCACTTGATTCGCCGTTGTCGACAGGGGACATCATTGAGATTCTGACATCGAAACAGTCATTTGGTCCAAGCCGTGACTGGTTGAAACTAGCACATACATCTCAAGCGAAAAATAAAATCCGCCAATATTTTAAGAAGCAATTGCGTGACGAAAATATCGACAAAGGTAGCGAGATGATCCAGAAGGAATTAAAAGATGAAGAGTATGATATCAAGGAAGCGTTGAATAAAGAAAACATGCAACGTACCATTGATAAATTCAGCTTTACTTCTGAAGAAGACCTTTACGCGGCAGTCGGTTCTGGTGGTATTACCGCACAACAAGTAGTCAATCAATTAGCTGAGCGAATGCGCAAGGAACGCGTGAAGAAAGAAACGATTGATAAGATCGTCTCGGACATTCAAACGCCCAAGCCAGAGAAACAGACGGAATCAGGCGTTATCGTTAAAGACATCGATAATATGCTAATTCGTATCTCAAAGTGCTGTAATCCAGTACCAGGCGATGAAATCGTTGGATTCATTACACGTGGCCGAGGGGTTTCCGTTCACCGCACTGATTGTCCGAACGTCTTGTCTGAACAAGGTCAGCAAGAACGGATTATTGAAGTCCAATGGGCATTGCAGGATGATCAAGTTCGTAAAGAATTCCAAGTCGATATTGAGATTTCCGCATTCGATCGCCAAGGTTTGCTGAATGAAGTGATGATGGTTGTTGCGGACATGAATACACCGATCATCGCAGTGAGTGGCAAAGCGGACAAAGATGATATCGCGCATATCCATATGTCGATCAAAATCCAAAATATTACGCATTTGCAACGTACCGTCGATAAAATCAAACAAATCAAAGACGTATATTCCGTTGAACGGGTAATGAACTAATTAGGAGGTGTGGACATGCGAGTGTTATTACAGCGTGCGAAAGACGCTTCCGTAACAGTTGGTGGAGAAATAACCGGTTCCATTTCAAATGGTTATGTGTTACTCGTCGGCATCACGCATGACGATACTGAACAAGACGCCAACTATATAGCGAATAAAATTGCCGGCTTGCGTATCTATGAAGATGACGAGGGAAAACTGAATCGTTCAATCAAAGAAGTCGATGGCGCGATTTTGTCGGTTTCCCAGTTTACTTTGTATGGCAACGTACAAAAAGGTCGACGTCCGAGTTTTATCGAGGCCGCGAAAACCGAAGTAGCAGAACCTTTGTGGGAATACTTCAACGAGCAGCTACGCGGACTTGGACTTCACGTGGAAACTGGACAGTTTGGCGCGATGATGGACGTGCAGTTGACGAATGATGGTCCTGTTACGTTGATGATTGAGTCTAGGTGAGTAGAGCGGTGGGATCTATGAGCGTTTGCGTGGCGTGATAGAGCGATTGCCGCGAGTTGATGAGCGGATAGCAAGTGTGATAGAGCCATTGAGGCGTTTGATAGAGCGCTGATGGAAGGTAATAGAGCGGTGAAACGTTCTGTATGAGCATTTGCTAGTTCTGACCTCCATACATAATTCATCAAAGAAGTTGACAGTAGTAGCGGTTGCGACTAACATAGATAGTAATCGAATTAATTCATACACCGATGATGTGGAAAATACCTTTACTACAGGCTGGAAAGAGAACGGGGAACTTGGCTGAAATTCCCTGACAGAACCGTAAAGCGAACAACACCACGGAGGATTCATGCTGAAAGTAGTAGGCATGGACGGAACCGGCCGTTATCCGGATTCGAGTGGGCACATTTGTGTCAATTTGGGTGGAACCGCGGAAGCTACAAGCTCTCGTCCCTGTTTTATTAGGGATGGGAGCTTTTTTGTGTTCTCTGAAAGTTCGCCCGTCATCAGATCATCGAAAGGAGTTTTTCTAATGAATTTTAAAGTTCCCCGCGGTACGCAGGATATTCTTCCTGATGTTTCCTGGAAGTGGCAGCGCGTTGAAAAGATCGCTCGTTCGATCTGTGATGTCTACAACTACAAGGAAATCCGCACACCAATTTTTGAACAAACCGAATTATTCCAGCGCACAGTCGGTGATACGACAGATATCGTGCAAAAAGAGATGTACACATTTACAGATCGAGGAGATCGCTCGATGACGTTGCGCCCAGAAGGTACAGCACCTGTCGTGCGTTCATTCGTCGAGCACAAAATGTTCGGCTATGCAGATCAGCCTGTGAAGCTATACTACACAGGTCCGATGTTCCGCTATGAGCGTCAACAAGCCGGCCGTTACCGTCAATTCGTCCAGTTCGGCGTAGAGGCAATCGGCAGTGATGATCCAGCCATCGATGCAGAGGTAATCGAGTTGGCGATGAATATTTATAAGAAAACGGGCTTGTCGGATATTAAACTCGTACTGAACTCACTTGGCGACAAGGAGTCACGCGACGCACACCGTGAAGCACTAATTGCACACTTCAGCCCGAACATCGGAGAATTCTGTTCAGATTGCCAAAACCGTCTGGAGAAAAACCCGTTGCGCATTCTGGACTGTAAAGTAGATAGAGAACATCCATTGATGAAAACAGCCCCTTCATTAGCTGATTATTTGAATGAAGAATCAAGCGCGTACTTCGAAAAAGTGAAGAACTACTTGGACATCGCAGGCATCGAGTACGAATACGATCCGAATCTTGTACGTGGTCTAGATTACTACAACCACACGGCATTCGAGATCATGAGCACGTCTAAAGGCTTCGGTGCGATCACGACACTTTGTGGCGGCGGACGCTACAACGGACTTGCTGAAGAAATCGGTGGCCCACCAGCACCAGGCATCGGCTTCGCCCTCAGTATCGAGCGGCTTTTGCTAGCACTTGAAGCGGAAGAAAAGTCCTTCACAGACGAACCTTCACTCGACGTCTACATCGTCACACTTGGCGATGCAGCACGAGAAAAAGGCTTCGAGATTCTCGGCAAGCTACGCGAAAATGGTTTACGCAGCGAGATGGACTATATGGACCGCAAGATGAAGGCCCAAATGAAGTCCGCCGACCGCTTGAAAGCGCACCACGTCATCGTCATCGGCGAAGACGAAGTGAACGAAAACGTTGTCCAGCTAAAGAGCATGGCGGACGGAGAACAGAAAAAGGTTACGGTTGACGAATTGATTGGAGAATTGGAGAAGTAAGAGCTTGGAACGTCATGGGGATTTCCGTTCCGAGCGGACGCTTTCCTGCGGGCATGGCTTGAGCCTCTTCGTTCCTGCGGGGTCTCAAGGCTCATGCTTATCCCGCGGGAGTCGCCGCTCTGCACTCCAATCCCTACTTAATAAGTGGGACGTAATTTGTTTCTGTTCTTGCATTTGAATATAAAAGAATCAAGAAGCAGCACACTGGGTCACTTATGAATTTCAGTGATGTCACTAACTAATTATAGTCTCCACTTAGGATTGGAGCGTAAGAGGGGCGACTCCGGGAGGATCAGCCCGACAGGTGAGACAACTAAAGGGAGCACAGCGACCTAGTTGGCTCACCGCGGGCCCTCCGGAACGCGTCCCCTCTGAAGCGCAAATCCCAAGCACAACACCATTTCACTCTCTATATAACTTTTACTTTTTTAATTAAAAATACAAACTCAAACATCAGAAGGGTAGTGTAGCCACTATGCAACGCACACATTATTGTGGGAACTTATCAGAACTACAAATCGGAGAAGAAGTCACACTTAAAGGTTGGGTGCAGAAGCGCCGTGATCTTGGTGGACTGATTTTCATCGACGTCCGCGACCGCGCAGGCATCGTCCAGACAGTCTTCAACCCAGACATCTCAAAAGAAGCACTCGAAATCGCTGAAACTTTGCGTAACGAATACGTCATCGAAGTTACAGGTCTCGTTATAGAACGTGAAGAACGCACAAAGAACAAAAACATCGCAACGGGCGCAATCGAAGTCCAAGTTGTAGAAGTGAAAGTCATCAACGAAGCGAAGAACCCACCATTTACAATCGAAGACGAAACGGATGTAGGCGAAGAGACGCGCCTGAAGTATCGTTATCTCGATCTTCGTCGCCCTGAACTTGCAAAAGTGTTCAAAATGCGTTCAGATATTACGAAAACGGTTCGTAACTTCTTGGATGATGAAGGATTCTTGGAAGTGGAAACACCAATTTTAACGAAATCTACTCCTGAAGGCGCACGTGACTATTTAGTGCCAAGCCGTGTTCACGAAGGTGAATTCTACGCATTGCCACAGTCACCACAGTTGTTCAAGCAGTTATTGATGGTATCCGGATTCGATCGTTACTACCAAATCGCTCGTTGTTTCCGCGATGAAGATTTACGTGCAGACCGTCAACCGGAATTCACGCAAATCGATATGGAAATGAGCTTTATGTCAATCGAAGAAATTTTGGAGCTTAACGAACGCTTGATCAAAAAAGTGATGAATGATGTTAAGCAAGTAGATGTGGAAACGCCATTTAAACGTCTTCCATATGATGAAGCAATGAGTCGTTTTGGTTCAGACAAGCCGGACACTCGATTCGGAATGGAATTGACGGATGTATCTGAGATCGTTAAAGAGTCTTCATTCAAAGTATTCGCTGGCGCAGTTGAAGCGGGTGGACAGGTGAAGTTGATCAACGTTAAAGGTGCGGCGGAAAAATATTCACGTAAAGATATCGATGCACTAGGCGAATTTGCTAAAGTGTATGGCGCTAAAGGAATGGCTTGGTTGAAAGTGACGGAAGATGGCTTTAATGGTCCAATTGCGAAATTCTTCGACGGTGAAATTGGCGAAGCATTGAAAGCGGCTGGCGACGGTGAACCTGGAGATTTATTCTTGTTCGGAGCTGACAAGAAGTCAGTTGTAGCCGATTCACTTGGCGCATTGCGTCTGAAGTTAGGAAAAGAATTGGACTTGATCGATCAGTCGAAGTATAACTTCCTGTGGGTTACGGATTGGCCGTTATTTGAGTACGATGAGGAAGATGGTCGTTACTACGCAGCGCATCACCCATTCACGATGCCTGCTGACGTGGAAGAATTGAAAACTAGCCCGGAAACTGTAAAAGCACAAGCGTATGACTTAGTATTGAACGGTTATGAGCTAGGTGGCGGATCATTGCGTATTTATCAACGTGATGTGCAAGAAGCCATGTTCAAAGCACTTGGCTTCACGGATGAGCAAGCGCGCGAGCAATTTGGATTCTTGTTGGATGCGTTTGAATATGGAACACCTCCACACGGCGGTATTGCGTTCGGTTTAGACCGTATCGTGATGTTGCTTGCTGGTTCTACAAACTTGCGTGACACAATCGCATTCCCTAAAACAGCTAGTGCGAGTGACTTATTGACAGAAGCACCAAGTTCTGTTGATGATGCACAGTTGAAAGAACTCGGGATTAAAGTAGTCGCTGAACCAGTTAAAAAGTGAGTAAACGACTATTTTCAAAAGAGTTTATACAAATCGATTGAATTTTTAAAAAGCGTATGATAAGATGAAGTTAGTAGAAATCCTGAAGTGTTCGTCATTTGTAAATTAGTTTTGACCCAACATCTTATCGTCGGGAGTTCAACGTTATAGCTTGGATGACATGCCTTTAATCGGGACGCCAAAAGAGTTGTACAGGACACCCACCTGCTATTAGCGGGTTCAAAGCGATATTCAAAGACGGCACAGTCGGGATTTCACTTTCTAACAACTATTCACCTTCTTGCTTAAGCGAGAAGGTTTTTTATTGTCCAAAATTCAGTTAGTTGCGCGAGTGCAGGTGACTGTTTTAGGATAGAGTGAATACAATTTATCATAAAGGATGCGGTATAGATGTTACATCAATTTTCGAGAAATGAGTTATCCATTGGTACAGAAGGCGTAGAGAGAATGAAAGGTAAGACGGTGGCGATTTTAGGAGTCGGTGGAGTTGGTTCATTCGCAGCTGAAGCATGCGCGCGCACTGGGGTTGGACGTATTATCTTAGTCGATAAAGACACGATCGATATTACCAATATCAACCGCCAACTAGTTGCTTATTTGTCGACGGTAGGGCGCTCGAAATCAGCTGTCATGAAAGAACGAATTGCGGATATTAATGCAGAGTGTGAAGTGATTGATCTACATATGTTCTACACGGAGGAAACGTCTGAAGAATTCTTCTCGTACAAGCCCGATTATGTCATTGATGCATCGGATACGATTAGCTATAAAATTCATTTGATCCAGCAATGTCTCGAGCGTGGAATTAAAGTAATCTCGAGTATGGGAGCTGCGAATAAAACCGATCCGACTCGTTTCCAAATTGCTGATATTTCGAAAACGCATACGGATCCATTAGCAAAAGTGATGCGTCTTCGTTTGCGCAAGCTTGGAATCCCTAAAGGTGTGCCTGTCGTATTTTCCGATGAAAGCCCAATTGTCGTACGGGAAGACGTTCTGGAAACGGTAGGGAACGCCGATGCATCGATACGAAAAGCACAAATGCCTCCAGCTTCCAATGCATTTTGCCCATCAGTTGCAGGTTTAATTCTCGCCAGTTGGGTATTAAATGATATAGTGGCAGATATTCCTGTTGAGCGTGTCAATGATGCTAAATAAAGGAGAGATTGTACATGAAAACAACTGAAATGATCATTAACGGAAAGCGACTCGGTGCAGATTTACCGCAAATCGAAGTAGTGAATCCTTCAACTGGTGAGACAATCGGTGCAGTGCCTAAAGGCGGCAAAGCGGAAGCGACGCAGGCAGTCGATGCGGCTTCTGCAGCATTTTCAGACTGGGCGGCGTTGTCAGCATATGAGCGCAGTGCCTATTTAATGAAATGGCATGCGTTGATTGAGGAAAATGAAGAAAGCGTAGCCGACATCATGACGACTGAGCAAGGTAAGCCGTTAGCCGAAGCGCTTGGCGAAATGCGTTATTCGAATGGTTACATTAGCTGGTTTGCTGAAGAAGGTAAGCGGATTTATGGTGAAACCATTCCGGCTACACAATCGAATAAGCGATTGTTCGTGCAAAAGCAACCAGTAGGTGTCATCGCATCGATTACGCCATGGAACTTTCCAGCGGCTATGATTGCGCGTAAAGTCGCTCCGGCTCTCGCAGCAGGCTGTACGGTCGTCATGAAGCCGGCTTCTCAGACTCCGCTAACTGCAATTCGTTTAATAGAGCTAGCGCAAGAAGCAGGTATTCCGGATGGTGTTCTTAACATCGTAACAGGCAGTGCGAGTGAAATTGCAGAAGCATGGCAAGAAGACGGTCGTGTGCGCAAGCTGACGTTTACAGGATCTACTGAAATCGGTAAGACATTAATGAAAGGTGCAGCCGATACGATGAAGAAGATTTCATTGGAACTCGGTGGACAGGCACCGGCGATTATTATGGCGGACGCGGATCTAGATAAAGCAGTAGATGGCGTGATCGCGGCGAAATTCCGTAATGCAGGACAAACATGTGTCTGTGCGAACCGTATTTATGTTCATTCATCAATCGTGGAAGAATTCACAAAGCGCATTGCCGAGGAAACGAAGAAATTGAAAGTCGGCGACGGCAAAGAAGAAGGCGTCGTAATTGGTCCGTTAATTGACCAAGATGCAATCGATAAAGTGGATGAGCATGTAACAGATGCAAAATCTAAAGGGGCAACAGTCGTTACAGGCGGTGAACTCATTAAAGGCTTATTCTACCAACCGACTGTCTTAAAAGATGTAACAGACGACATGCTCTGTATGCAAGAAGAGACATTTGGCCCGGTATTGCCAATTACCACGTTTGAGACACAGGAGGAAGTAATCCAGCGTGCAAATGATACAGTATTTGGATTAGCGTCTTACGTCTTCACGGAGAATATCACAAAAGGTATTCAGATTTGTGAAGCGTTAGATTATGGTATCGTGGGTCTAAATGATGGTTTACCATCTGCACCACAAGCTCCGTTTGGCGGCTTTAAACAAAGTGGCCTTGGACGTGAAGGTGGACATCAAGGTATGGATGAATATCTAGAAGTGAAATATATTTCTTTAGGTTTATAATAAAAAAAGGAAGCAACAAGTCAGAGCCGTACTCTGCCTTGTTGCTTTTTTAGTTGGTTTGAAATTCGCGCAAAATGCTATTGCCGTCAAGTACTTTAAAATGCGCTGTCATCGTGCTATTTTGTACACTGTCTGCCGCAACTCGATGTCCAAATTCGGGAACATAGACACGATCTAACCCGAAGTTTACGATATAATGATCGTTTTGACGATACTCTCTATCGGTTGTCTGCGCCAACCAGCCCATTAAATAGACGCCTTCCTCCGGTTTTTTGTCAGTCAATGAAATCAATTCAGTGACACCGTCTTTTTGTTCCAATACGCCAAATACTCGCGTCTGGCCGAGTTCATCTGGTTTTTTTAATGCAGTCACTAAACTAGGAGTCATGCGTTCCTTTGGTACTTTTTCGACGTCGTAGCGAAGCATGACATAATTTTCGTTTGCGTCTTGTTCGGTAATCGTTTCTGATTGGAGATAGATATCCGTGCCGTTTTGGATCGTTGTGAAGTAAGGAACCGTGAGACTGGCTAAGATGAGTAAGGGGATTATGAAGAGTATGGATATACTGAATTTACTATGCTTGGGGCCCATTTCAAAGTCACCGCCTTTTCTGCATTTTCATAAAAAGTGTACTTCTTATGTACAGATAGCATGTGCTGTTTATGTGTATTTTAGTAATTTATTACCCAGTTTTTTTATTTCGGAAACCTTTCCCAGTTATTTTGAATAAATTCTTGTGGGTTGGAGATTAGTGCAGGGGAGGTTTTGAACGTTTAATCCTTGGGTGCGTAATAAGCGGCATGGGGTTGTGGTTCTTGCACGTTCATTTTCTTTTTCCTGTTTGTTCAGTAGTTTGTGGTTTAGCTGTCTATGTAAGTGGTAAGTTCATTGTCGCCACTACAGCGCTGGTGGATGGCTTTCGCGAGGAGCCAGAGAGAAGGCCTGTCTTTGTCTCCTCGCTACGCCTACCACAGCAGGCGCCTTCGTTAAATTGTGTGAATGGCAGTTCCTACACTTCTTTTGCAAGAAATACATACTAGCTATCACGATGTCACTGAACTTCTTCCTATAAGAACCACAACTAGAATAAATACCACTTAGTAGCGCAGGCGCAACTGCGGGGTAGGCCGTGGCCATGAGACAACTGGCGGCACTTTGCCAGCTGGCTCCTGGCTGTAGGCAATCCCCCACGTGCCTGCGCGAGTCCAGAAAGCAGACACTTACTAACTTCAGTACCCAACCGCCAGTCGTGCAACGTCCCAACAAAGAGTCGCAAAGACACGCAGCCGCCTAGTTTTTCCTGCAAAACACGTTTGTTAGTCGGGTACTGTACGCTATCTCTTGTTTTGCTTTACCACTTAAAACCACAACCAAAATAAATACCACTCAGCCGCATAGTCTTTCTGCCATAAGTGTTTCTTGGTTGGGTAAGGTACGCAAATTATAATTTCACTGTGCTAATCAGAACCACAAAAAAACTGCCGCAAGAAGTCGCGATGACTCTTACGGCAGTGCTTTTGTTAAATCAACAACCCGAACAACGTACTGTCCTTGTTCACTTCTTTATAAGGGAATCCATTCTTCTCCATGCGTGCAATTAGGCCATTATAGTCTTCCTTGTGCTTAATCTCAATTCCAACAAGACCTGGTCCGCTCTCTTTGTTATTCTTTTTCGTATACTCGAACATCGTAATATCGTCATCCGGTCCAAGCACACCGTCAAGAAACTGCCGTAGTGCACCTGCACGTTGTGGGAAGTCTACGAGGAAATAATACAGCAAGCCTTCGTAAATCATCGATTTCTCTTTGATTTCCTGCATTCTACCGATATCATTATTTCCACCGCTGATCACACAGACGACGCACTTGCCTTTGATTTCGTTTTTATAGAAATCCAGGGCTGCGATTGGAAGGGCACCTGCTGGCTCCGCGATGATCGCGTGTTCATTGTATAGATCGAGAATTGCCGTACATACTTTACCTTCAGGGACGCTGACGATGTTTTCGAGATAGTTATTGCAAATTTCATAATTTAAATCGCCTACGCATTTGACGGCCGCGCCATCGACGAATTTATCGATCGTTGCCAGGGGAACGACCTTTTGTGCGTCGATAGAAGCCTTCATGCTTGCTGCACCAGCTGGCTCTGCACCGATCATTTTCGTATGCGGAGACAAGTTTTTAATGTACGTACTGATTCCCGACATCAATCCACCGCCACCGATACTTGCAAATACGTAATCAATCGGCTCTTCGATATCGTTCATGATCTCAACAGCTACCGTCCCTTGACCGGCAATAATATCCTTGTCATTGAATGGATGAATGAAAATACGCTGTTCTTTTTCCATCAATTCGACCGCGCTTTCGAAACAATCATCGAACGTATCTCCGACTAAAATAATTTCAATGCGATCGCGCCCGAACATTTTCACCATATTTACTTTTTGTCTAGGAGTTGTTTGAGGCATGAAGATCTTGCCATCAATGTCCAGGTTTGCACATGCGAACGCTACGCCTTGTGCATGGTTTCCTGCACTCGCACAGACAATTCCTTTTTTGCGTGCTTCTGTTTCGATGCGTTTCATCTTATAATAAGCACCGCGCAATTTAAAGGAACGGACATGCTGCAAATCTTCCCGCTTAATATACACATGGCAGTCATACTTTTCCGATAGACGATCATTTTTCTGTAAAGGCGTATGCGCTACGATGTCTTTCAGCAGCTGATTAGCAATTAAGATATCTTCTACTTGAACACTTGGAGTTTCCATTTTTTTCACCTTCATAACTTATCATCTAACCTCCGTTATTGAGTCAACGTTTACTCATAATAACATGAAAAAAACTGAATGAACACACGAAAGTTCTAAATTGTGTGTTTATTTTAATAATAGTGACTTTATTGGGAACTTTCTGTGAATGTAAGCGGTTACTGGGTTGATAAGGGAATTCAATAAATAGGGTGGGTCAAATATTTATGTAATAGGGAAGCATTTTGCTATCTTGCAATAGTAGTGGAAAAATATTAATTCATATAAAACATGTAGATTTTTATTCTGTATGTAGACAAATAAGTGGTGTTTAATTCGTAAACAGAAGGGAAAACTAATGAGTGAGGGACTAACCACCAGAAAGGAAGCGTTTATTCATGCAGAAATGGGACAGTAGACCAGAAAAGCCGGATAATATGCAATGGACGGTGTTTGTCGTAACTCTTGTCATCATCGCAGCTGTAATAGTATACGGATTGATGATGTAAAGAGGCAAGAAATGGTATGTCACGATATCGACATGCCATTTTTATTTTCATTTTTTTAATACCTCCATTCGTCGCGCTCTTTTGGATTCTATCGCAAAATAACAGATTCCGTCTGAAAAGAGTGACAAATCTGACTACGCTGTTATATATTAGTCTTAAGAAAAGTTGCTGTATCAGTACAGCGAATTACAAAAAACGAATGGGGGAATAGACGATGAAAAAGAACACAGAGCAGAAAAGACAAATGGTGGAAAAGGTTTGTACGGAATGTGGGAATCAGTTCAAAGAAAAGCAAGAGTCTGTAATGTACGAATGCGAGCGTTGTGTCGGACGACATGAAGAATAATAAAAAATCCTATGCTCCTCCATACGGGGCATAGGATTTTTTTGCGTTGAAGAACAAAACGTATACACTACAGAAAATGAATTCCGTTAAATTGTATCAACTATCTACATATATAAGTTAAACAAAAGAAGAATTGATTCCGTGTTCGCCGTTGATTTCGGGCGGTCTCGCTATAAGAAAATCAAATTCATTAACTCCTCTCACAGAACTTTGAATGATTAATGTTTTAGAAAAACTGAGAGTGGTATAGAATGATAAGATGTATTTAGTTTGTTGGAGAGGAGGATGTGTGTATGGCGTACATTGGTTTATTATTAATCGCGATCTCAGTATTGATTGTGGCCATCTACCTTTCATTGTTACTAACGAAGTCTTCGAACTTATTGCTGACAGTTATGGGAACAGTAAAAGGGGTAGAGGCAGAGCTTGATAAGAGCATTGAGCAATTATATGGAACTTTAAATGAGACTGAACAACTGGCAACAGATGTTCAAGTGAAACTCGCTGCAACGACGCCTATGTTTTCTACTATTGAAAATATCGGACGTTCAAGCCAGTACTTGAGTGAAGAAGTAAACAAGCGGACAAGACAATTTGAAGAGGATGGTTCTCTTCCAGGAACGGAAAAATTCGTTCAAGCCATCCAATATGGAGAGTTCGGTGTCCAAGTTTACGATTCATGGCAACGTGGCAAGAAGAGCTTAAAAAATATGTAACAGGAAATGAGGGTTGAGAATGGATCTCGTTGGAATTGGCGTCATACTCATCGGTATCGCCTTCGTCATTTTAGCTATCTATTTCGCAAAAGTATTACAACAAGTCGGAAATATTCTGCAAGACGTCGATGAGACGGTAGGAGCGCTTCCAAAACAACTTGATGGTATTTTGGACGAAACAGGAAATTTAATTAAAAACAGTAATAACTCATTAGCAGATATCAATACAAAAATTGAAAATCTGACTCCATTGTTCCAAGTAATCGGCGACCTTGGAGAATCTACACACCAACTAACTTCTTCGTTAGTGGATGTGTCGTCTTCCGTTCAACAAAAAGGAGAGCACACAGACACTTCGGAGCAAAACAAAAAACTAGGCGGCATCTACGGTTCGGCCATGTTAGGTTATTACATCTTTAAGAAGCGCAAACAATCTGTGAGTGCTGCTAAGGATCGTGCAGAACAAGGTGTTCCACAAAAAAAGTTACCAGCACCGGAAAACGCGTCATTTTAAGTGCTGACACAGACTGAAGATCAATCCCAGTGGGGCTTGAGCTTCAGTCTTTTTTAGGTTTAGGGGAGCATTGTAGTAAATGTTTTTATAGTGGGGGAGATACGTGCTCTACCTATACAGTATTGGTGTACGCAAAGGTATGGCGTTGGTGAAAGAGTCTACAGATAACTGGAAACCTATTTTCTTAAGTTCAATACTCGATGCTGTCTTTAGTGTGATTGTCTATGCAATGATTAGTTATAGCGCTTTACTAAATTCTGGGCAAATGGAATAATGTTTTATTTTTTGACAATTGCTTTTATGGGTGAATCACGCGAAGTGTAGACATAGAATTTGAAGGTGACCATGACGGTACGCGGTTTCTATGCAATAATGTAGCCTATATTTCGGATGGCGATTCCCATCGCTTTTCCTCTTAAAACATAAAAAGAGCTGTTCATAAAGTCTTTACAAGACTCTCTGAACAGCTCTTCCACTTACGGTCGTATCTTCTTAAGTTCTTTACGCTGCTGCATCAAATAAAATGCCAGCGTAGCGACTCCATACAACCCTTTATATTCTTTCTCGCGAACAAACTCACTCGCATTCCCAACACGATCCTTAAAGCGAATCGTCGTATCGAGTGCGGCAGTCGTCACTTCACGTGAAGCCTCGCCAACATCTCCAACAATCTGGAAGACCGGTGTCACTTCATCAATCTGTTTGTTTACATTACTAATCGTATCATTCGTTGTATGAAGAATTTGTTGTGTTTGACCCGTAACTTCTGCTACCGTTGACGGCAGGGTATCGGTCGTCTTTTTGACACTTTCCAATACTTCGGTCAATTTTCCAAGTGGTTTAATTAACACGATTGCGACAATAATTAGCGCGATGCCGATAAGCAATACGCCTATTCCTAGTACCCAATCCATCAAGTTCACCTCTCTCCGTTATTCTGCTTCATCTTGTAGTACATTTTTGATGCTACTTCGGACAATGCAGTCGTTTGCTCCATCAATTTGGCATACTTGCCAGGAGGCGCTGATACTTGATCCGCCATTTTAGCGATAGAGTTTTGCACGTACTGGGTGGATTCGCGAAGTTCTTTCGCTGAGGCCGCCAATCCGTCAACCGATTGCAGTTTTGCATTCGCATCATCCGCAATTTGGTTCGTCTGAGTCATGAGCTGATCGGCTTTATCCGTGATACCGCCCACTTTCAGTTCCACACGTTTCATCGTTTCTTTTACATCTGTCATTGCTTCTTTGACCGCCTTGGCTGTTTTAATAATAGCAATTGCGATAACTACTAAAGCCGCAACGGCGACTATGGCACTAATATACAAGAGCACCTTCAATCTAGTCACCTCCACATAATAAGTGCGTTTTTAACTTGAACGCCTAACTTCCGTCGAAACGGGTAAACGTTCTATATCCTTGTCATTCCACAAATGAAAGTAATCTAAACACTGGCACGCTATTTAACTAGAAAAACTATAATTCCATACCCATATGTGAGAAAAGTACCTGAAATATGATATGATTCTCAAATCAGATATTGAAGGGGTGAAATAATTGCCTTGCAAAGGTTGCATTGTCCGCGCTATTGATTATGAAGTCTCATTTGAAAATTGTAAGCAAACCGCACTGTTCGAATCAATAGAAGATCATTTGAAACGAGCCGATATGCTAGTGAACCAGGTAGATCAAACCTTTCATGTGAAAGAACAAGGGATAAAAGAATTATACGACTTTTGCGTCGATCATGCAGTAGAAATGGATACTATTCAATTTCGTCTCGACCAAACCGACTGGCGACCATTCTCGGAAGTCATGCATGTAGTCGAAATGCAATGGATTGACGAGGTCATTCAAGACGAACAATTGACAAGTCATTATCAGCCTATTGTTACACCTGACCTTGAGATTTATGCCTATGAATTGCTCGCGCGCTTTTATCATAAAGACGGGAAAGTAATTTATCCAAATGAAATTTTCTCCGCAGCAAAAGAGCGTGGTAGATTATATGCTCTTGATAGAGTGTGTCGTCTAACGGCAGTTCGCCATGCAAAACGTATTAGCCAAAAAGCGTTTATTAATTTCATTCCAACCTCTATCTATTCGCCAGAGTTTTGCTTGCGATCGACGATAAATTTAGCGAATGAATTACAAATTGACCCATATCGTTTGATTTTCGAAGTAGTGGAGTCGGAAAAAGTGGAAGATATGGGCCATTTAAAAAAGATTTTGGAGTACTATCATTCAAGAGGGTTTGAGTATGCGCTCGATGATGTGGGGGAAGGCTATAACACAGTTGAAGTACTCTCTTTCCTTCGTCCGAACTATATGAAGCTCGATATTAAATATGTGCAAGGTGTCGCGACGGATCTTGAAAAGCAACTTATTGCAGCAGATTTTCTTGAAAAAGCGTTGGCAGTGGATTCAATTCCGTTAGCAGAGGGTATAGAAGCGGTAGAAGATTTTGAGTGGCTGAAAAAGAAAGGTTATCAACTATTTCAAGGCTATTTGTTTGGCAAACCGTCGGCAGATCCACAAGCTGAAATTTCTATATAAGGCATACATGTTGTCGAGGGTAATTAGTTTACACTGAAATTGGTTTAATGTTAAAATATAAATAATAAGGAGATGGTACATATGAGATTAGACAAAAAAGTTGCAATCATTACAGGCGGGGCTGGCGGCATCGGATTAGGTATCGCTACAGCATTCGCTAAAGAAGGTGCGACTATCGCGATCGTTGACTTAAACAAAGAAGCAGGCGATGCAGCGATTGAAAAATTGCAGAAAATCTCTCCGCAATCGATTTTTATTCAAGCGGACTTAACTGTTCGAACAGAATTACCTTCCATTGTCGAGCAAGTCGTAACGAAGCTCGGAAAATTGGATATCTTAGTTAATAACGCGCATGCTTCACGTATGAAATCTATTGAAGAGATGACGCAAGAAGACATAGACCTGTCGTTCAATACAGGATTCTATCCAACGCTTTACTTGATGCAAGCTGCACTTCCACACTTGAAAGAGTCAAAAGGCACTGTGATCAACTTCTCATCCGGCGCAGGACTAAATGGCGATGTGAACCAAGGTTCATATGCTGCGGCGAAAGAAGCCATTCGCGGGATCACAAGAGTGGCGGCGAATGAGTGGGGTCAATACGGCATCACATGTAACCTGATTTCGCCGATTGCCAAAACACCTGGCATTGAGCATTGGGGAAAAGAAAATCCGGAATCGTATAAAGCGATTCTTGCGAAAAATCCACTTGGACGCCTGGGCGATCCAGAAAAAGACATCGGTCGTACCGCAGTATTCCTAGCGAGCGAAGATGCTTCTTACATCACCGGTCAAACGATGATGGTAGACGGCGGTTCTATCAAATTACGTTAATACAACATTCAAGGCTGTCCTGTTTTTATGGGGCGGTCTTTTTTGTGTGTAAGTATGCGTGGGGGCGCGGGTATGAGCGGATATGGCCGTTGATAGAGCGGATTGCGTGTGCGATAGAGCGTTCGTGGTGAAAATATGAGCGCACGCAGATGTTGATAGAGCGGATACCGCACGCCATAGAGCATTCGCGCGGAACTATTGAGCGCATTCAAAACAGCCTTTCCCAAATAATCCAACCAACACTCTTCACAAAACAAAAAAGCTGCTCTATACGAGAGCAGCTTCGTTCAAACAAACGTATTATTTAACTTTGTGTAAATTTGGACTAAACTATTTCGTTCAGCCTCCGATAAGTGACTAAAGAACTCCGAACGCACTTGTATTCCGCATTTCTGCGCTTCGCCTAAAATTTCTAGGCCTAGGGGTGTTATTTTCCAATACTTTGTTCGGCGGTCTTCTTCATCATTACGTAACGTGATAAATTCACTTTTAATGAGCTTTGACGACAAATGCGTTAAGGAAGCCGGCGTAAAGCCTAGTGTTTCAGCCAAGTCAGAAGGACGTTGCTCACCTTTGTTATGTAACTCAAGCAACACAAGAATATGGGAGATCCCTAGGGACAGCTTAGATTCTTGCTGGAAACGGATCAGCATTTTATTTGTCACTTGATCCATTAAATGTACCAAATTGAAAATTGTTTGTTCTTCATTCAAAAAAGAACGCCTCCCTTTCCTTCAAGAAACTTTATGTTTATATACTATTCATCATACAATATTATATACGAAATGAAACCGTTGTGACACGATAATAATACCTACATCTTACACAATATTTTAAAATCAAAGAGTTTTTCATTTTCTTCTTTTTAATTATAGACTGATAGCGTATGATAAAGACAACGAATGAGCTAGATGAACCAAATTGGAAGGGTGGGCATAAGGTTTGATGAAAGTTAAAGATTCGTTAACGTTTCAGCTAGGTACGATCATAGCTGGAATCCTGGTGGTGATGCTAGCTATTACATCACTGGCTACATATAAGACTGCTTATGACAAGTTATATGACGCTGCAGGAATTGAGGCGTACGGCTGTGCCAATATTACTACTGGATTGATTCGACCTGGTGATATGGAAAAAGCATTGGCTGGCGACGCTGATACACAAGATGCACTAGGGAAGACGTTGAATTGGACAACCGAACATAAAAATATATTTGAAACTCAATATATTTTGGATTTGGATGGAAAACTCGTAGCCCTCGACGATAATCTGAGAGCTAAAGGATTTAAGCCGGGAGATCAGTTCCATTTAGACGAAAAAGCGATTGCCGATTTACTCGAACATCGACATTCTACATACTCCCAGCCTTACGAGTATGGTGACATGGAGCGGCTTTCAGGTTATGCGCCAATACACGCAGATCAGGATGCGAGCAAAGAAATCATCGCATTCAGCGTAATTGATTTCGATGCGAACATCGTCAAGCACCGTACATGGGATGTCGTACGCGACGGAATCTTGATCAGCATTATCCCTATGATACTTGCTTCAATCGGTACAGGATTCCTGATTCGTCGGAAAACGAAGCCGATCACGAGCTTAATTGAGCAGGCGAAGAAAATTGCGGATGGCGACTTGGCGGTTCAACCGACGGAAGTGAAATCACAAGACGAAGTGGGCGACTTAGCCCGTACACTGAATCGTATGACGGTGAATTTACAAGATATGATCTCGACGATGAATACGACATCGCAGCATTTATCCGAAAACGCGGGGGAAACCTCTGCATCACTTTCTGAAATGCGTGAAGCGATTACGATGGTTGCGCATAATATCGAAGAAGTCGTCACGGCCGTTACGGATGGCACATCAACTGCGGAGCATGCTACAGGCATTTTGACGGGATTAGCAAGTGGTTTAGACAACACGAAACAAAGCGCTGATTCGATGCTCGTTAACTCCAACGAAACGATGAAGATTGCACTAGAAGGCGCAAAACGTGCAGAGGAAATTAGCCACGATATGGAATTAATTCGAAATGGTTCACAAGAAGTGGGAGATACGATCCAAAACTTGGTTGAATCTACGACGAAGATTCAAAATATCACAGGTTCTATCGCAGGAATCGCAGCTCAAACCAATTTACTCGCGCTGAACGCATCCATTGAAGCGGCTCGTGCAGGTGAACACGGTAAAGGCTTTGCGGTAGTGGCAGAAGAAGTACGGAACTTGGCCGAGCAATCGAATCAGGAAGTGCTCGAAGTAGAGAAACTAGTGAAGGATATTTCGGATCGTATCCAGCAAGTCATTACTTCTACATCGGAAAATACGAAACATATCACGAAGGGTACAGAAACAGTGAAGCTTACGTCTCAGTCATTGAGTAATATTTCCGTAGCAGTTGGAGAAACTGTCAAGGAAATCAAGAATATCTCGAACTTGATGACGTCAGAAGCCGCAAAATCAACAGAGGCAGTGCAGTTGATCGAGCATTTGACACATGCTGTACAAAATATCGAAGACATGACGAATAATATTGCGGCAGCTGCCGAGCAAACGACAGCCAGCATAGAAGAAATTTCAGAACGTTCTACGCAGACCAATCAAATGGCGCGTGAACTGGAAGTGTTTGTCGGTTCATTCAAATTACCTAAGTAAACACTCGACCATCGCTTATCAAGCGATGGTCTTTTTAACCATTGATTTTAGAATGTACGTTCTGTATAATACGAACATACATACGCTTAAGAAATGGGGAATAGCTGATGGAAAGGAACCGAGATAGAGGGAAATTGAAGTGGACGTCGCTTATGCTGCCTGAACACCTCGAGAGACTACGTGATTGGCAACGGGAAGACGAATATATAGAACGACCTGAGTTAACCGATTGGGAGCTACAAACGATGCAGGAGACTCTTGAAGTGGCTTTGCGCAGACGTAGCGAGACATCAATCAAGACTTGGCATGATGGAGAGGTTCGCTTTCATCAAGGGGAGATCGAAGCGCTCGACTTGCAGACGATGACGATCGTACTGCGCGATCCATTTGGAGCGGAAAGAATTCATGTAGCGGATGTGGTAGATGTCCAGTTGTCCAAAGCAGTAGACGGTTTATAGACAAAAATAAAGGTTCTAACTCAAATGTTGGGGTGGAGTGAATTTAAATCCACCCCTCAACCTAAATGAACGCCAATTTCTTTATACTGTATGTTTAATAAAATTTTCGCCCTAAAGTGATCGAAACGTCTAAAGCCATAGG
>NZ_PDYX01000030.1:0-22499 GCF_002743265.1 Sporosarcina sp. P29
GTTATTCTGGTTGTGGTTCTAATAGGAAGAAGATCAGGACATCGTGATAGCTAGTATGTATTTCTTGAAAAAGAAGTGTAGGAACTGCCATTCACACTATCTAACGAAGGCGCCTGCTGTGGTAGGCGTAGCGAGGAGACAAAGACAGGCGAACTTTCCTGTCTATGGCTCCTCGCGAAAGCCATCCACCAGCGCCGTAGCGGGGACAATGGACTCGCCACTTACATAGACAGCTAAACCACAACCTCCTGATTTAACCAGGAAAAGAAAATGAACGTGCAAGAACCATAGCCCAACGCCGCTTATTACGCACAATTAACAGAAACGTAATCCGACAGCACTGCGACGGTTAAAAACAACTACCTAAACTGCCCTACACCCACTCCAACGAAGGCGCCTGCCGTGGTAGGCGTAGCGAGGAGACAAAGACAGGCGAACTTTTCCTGTCTCTGGCTCCTCGCGAAAGCCATCCACCAGCGCCGAAGTGGCGACAATGAACTTGCCACTTACATAGACAGCTAAACCACAAACTACTGAACAAACAGGAAAAAGAAAATGAACGTGCAAGAACCACAACCCCATGCCGCTTATTACGTACGCCTGAAAGAAACGTAATAAGCCAGCACTTCCACGACTAAAAACAACTACCCGAACTGCCCCACCCACAATCTAACGAAGGCGCCTGCTGTGGTAGGCGTAGCGTGGAGACAAAGACAGGCGAACTATCCTGTCTCTGGCTCCTCGCGAAAGCCATCCACCAGCGCCGTAGTGGCGACAATGAACTTACCACTTACATAGACAGCTAAACCACAACCTCCTGATCAAACAAGAAACAGAAAAAGCACGTGCAAGAACCGCAACCCAAAGCCGCTTATTACGCACAATTAACAGAAACGTAATCCAACAAACAAGAAATAACTACAGCTAAAACAAAAAACTGCCGCTAGAAATAATGATCTAGGGCAGTTCAGATATTAGCTCTTGCCATTTTGTACATCTTTAAACGTTAGGCCAGCTTCTTGCAAATCACGCGTTCTGTGTGCAATTCTAGACGCCGCACACGCCGCCACACTTGCCACCAAATCATCCAAGAACGTATGGATACCAATTCCTTTTTTTGTATCCAATTCGTTGATGATGCCGACTTTGTTCTTATCTAAGTGACCGAAAGTAGTAACCGCGATTGAACCGTATGTGTATACCGCACCCAATGCGATGGTTTCATCGACCCCGAATAAGCCTTCATCTGATTCAACAATTTGCTGAAGCGGCTCCGATAGCTGACCTCTTTCAGCCATTTCATCCAATTCAACACCTACCAATATCGCGTGTTGCAATTCACGTTTGCGAAGAACACTTTCTACCGAGTCGACACATTGTTCGAGCGACAAGCCTTTGTTATAAGGTACTTGCAGTTCATAAACAATTTTTGCGATGTCTTGAATTTTAACCCCACGACGGATCAATGCGTTCTTTGTTGCTGCTGTCACGACATCTGAATGAACAATATTCTTACCTTCATCCATATTATTTCCCCTCTCTCTCTTCATACGCAATAGTTTTCACTAGCTTTACACTGTTATTTATCGGTATGATAATTACTAAGTGTACATTAATTATGGAGGTCCTACAAAATGAATCCAGGAAAAATTGAAGAAATCCGTTTTTACAGTAATGAACTACAAGAAGAAATGGAACTGTTGATATATTTACCAGCACGCTATTCCCCTTTATACAAACATAATGTCATGCTCGTCTCAGATGGCAAAGATTATTTTCAATACGGACGGATTGGCCGAATTGCCGATGAATTAATGGAAGATGAAATCATTGAACCTGTCATCATTGTAGGTATTCCATATAAAACGGTGCAAGAACGCAGACGTATGTATCACCCAGATGGTGATCGACACAAAGCGTATATCCGCTTTTTAGCACACGAGTTAATTCAGTATATTGATGAAACCTATCCAACATACCAAATGGGTTCTTCAAGAATGCTCATGGGTGATTCATTGGCAGCATCTGTGTCATTAATGACTGCTTTAAAATATCCAAATTGCTTCGGAAATGTCGTGTTGCATTCACCATTCGTTAACGAAGAAGTACTTGAAGCAGTGAAGGCCAATCAAAATCCAGCCAACCTTTCTATTTACCATGTGATCGGTGATAAAGAAACCTATGTACCCACAACTTCTGACGGTCGGTTGGATTTTCTAACACCTAACCGGGAGTTGCATAAAGTCATTAAAGAAAAAAGATTTCCTTACTTTTATGAAGAGCTAGACGGAGACCATACTTGGAAGTCATGGCAACCTGATATTCGTCGCGCACTGATTGAAATAAATAGCCTTTAGTAATAGAAGGAGACATCTTAGACTATTTTCTGATATACTAAAGTGGATGTACCTAAAATTCAGTCAATTCACAAGGAGGCACTCTTAAATGAAATACGGTATTGTTGCATTCCCTTCAAAAAAACTTCAAGATTTAGCAAATGGCTATCGGAAGAGATATGATCCGCATTATGCGCTAATCACACCTCACATGACGCTGAAAGATCCATTCGAAGCGAATGACAAGGAAATTGAAGAAGTAGCAAATGCGTTAAAAGAAATTACAATCAAAAACAGCCCTTTTGAGTTGAACGTGACAAAAGTTGGCTCGTTCGCGCCAACAACGAATACCATTTACTTTAAAGTTGTACCAAATGACGAAATTCTCGAGTTACACAAGGATTTAAATGTAAACTTCTATCATGATGAAAATAATTATGCTTTTGTTCCACATATTACAATTGCGCAAAACCTAACTTCTGGTGAACACGATGATGTGATTAACCAAATGAAAATGGTAGGTGTCGACCACTCGGAAGTCATCGATCGCATTCATTTACTTTATCAACTAGAAGATGGATCGTGGACAGTATACGAAACGTTCCGTCTTGATCGTGAGTCTTGATTTGCAGATTACTGTAAAAATCGTCTCAGATGAAAAAGGTCAACAGGACGCGTATATCGTTCGCAAGAAGGTTTTTGTGGAAGAACAAGGTGTCCCGTTGATCCTTGAGTTGGACGAACACGATCAGGAGGCTATCCACTTCGTCGTTTACGATGAAATGGATCAACCAATCGGTGCCGGCCGAATGAGAGGTCTTGTAAATGCACATGCTAAAATAGAGAGAATCTGTATTTTACCTGAACATCGTGGTAAACATCTTGGGTTTTTGATTATGAATACATTAGAAGAACATGCGATTAAGAGTTCTATGAAAAAACTAATTTTGAATGCACAGTCTTATGCTGTGCCCTTTTACGAAAAGTTAGGCTATGTCGTAACATCCCCTGAATTCATGGATGCTGATATTCCTCATCGCGCTATGGAGAAAAATTTGATGAACGACTGATTGCACAGTAAAAAATACCCCTTACCACTTTAAAAGTGGTAAGGGGTATTTTTATTGCATTAGACATATGCATTAATCGCTTGACCCTTTCCAACTACCTCTGCTATTTCAGGTGAGAATTGGGCTGGATTTGGTGCTATAAATCCTTTTTTAACTAAAGGTTGAGGTGCACCATTCTTTCGTTGCTTCATCTGCTCTTCTCGACGTCTTTCTTCATCTGCCAGAACATCTTCCCAATAGCTTGATTCCTCATTTTTCAGACGCACAGGACTTACTCGTCCGATATATGCAAAATTATGACGTTCGTTATTCATACGTTCTGCATACTGCTGTGCTTGGTAATTTTGTATTGGTAGTATATAACCCATGATGTGCACCTCCCTTTCAAATATATCATCATTACTAGTCTATCCACTTAGCAAGCATTCTAAACATGTTTTAGTAGATTTATTTACTTACCGCCAAGCATTTGTGAAATATCATTCAAATTTAGTCCTCTTCCACTTGTCACAATAGAGTTAACTAATTCATCTTCTACAGATTGCGGTACGTCTTTGTTCGCTACTTGACTTACCTTTTGAATGATTTTTCTCACTTGGTTTTCGTCTTTGAAATCAGCATATTGAATGGCATTCGCTAATGCAAAGACTTCTTCCATCGGCACACCCGTTTTAGATTCTATTTTTTTAAAGAATGAATCGTTCATATTCAGTTCTCCTCCTTAGAAATAGCTTCTGCCTACAATGATCAATAAAATAAACAGAACTACAATCAAGACGAATGAAGAACCGCCATATCTTTCACCACAACCTCCACCGTATCCGTAACCACCGTAACCTTGAGATGGGTAACATCCGTACATAAAAAACCCCTCCTTCCTTTCTTCTCTACTATATGCAGAGATGAATGAAATGGAGAGGGCGTTTAAGTAATTTAAACATTTCCTTTTGATGTAAAGAGCAATGCGCCAATTAGTCCGAATATGATTGCCGCACTAATTCCTGAACTTGTCACTTCGAACATGCCTGTTACCACACCGACCAGGCCATGCTTTTCTGCTTCTGCCATTGCGCCGTGCGTTAATGCGTTACCGAATGAAGTAATCGGAATCGTAGCACCGGCGCCAGCAAAATCAATAAGTGGTTCATACCAGCCAATACCGTCCAGTACCGACCCGGTCACAACCAATGAAACCAATGTGTGAGCAGGCGTTAATTTGGCGACATCCATCAATAATTGACCAATGACACAAATCAAGCCACCGACTATAAACGACGTGATGTATATAGATATCATTCTGCCGTCACCTCATTCATTGACAGTTCAATCGCGTGCGCTATACACGGAATCGTATCTCCCTGTTGAAATGACAACGGAGATAGCAAAGCACCAGTTGCCAATAATAAAACCCGCTTATATTCTCTCGTCAGCATTTTCTGATAGACATCGGAAAGAAATACAGCTGCTGAACAACCAGATCCACTAGCCCCCGCTTTAAACGACGGATCATTTCCATAAAACTCTTCGCCAGCATCTCGAAAATTTTTCGTATGAGGTAACCCATTTTCATTGGCCAATGCTTTAAATATTTTGAAACCATTGCTTCCTAAATCTCCTGTGATGATCGTGTCATAGTCATCGATTGTCCTACCATGTCCCGTCAAATGATTCATCAATGTATCACTAGCAGCCGGGGCCATCGCAGATCCCATATTAAGCGGATCCGTCATTCCCATGTCTATCACTTTACCTACAGTAGCGCAGTCAATAACTGGAGTATCTACTTTATGTTGTCCGATTAATACTGCACCAGCTGCCGTGACCGTCCATTGTGCAGTTGCTCCTTTTTGTGAACCATACTCCAGTGGATACCGAAACTGTCTCTCAATTGCGTTATGTTGACTAGAAGAACCTGCCATGATCCAATTTGCTTGCTTTGCATCCGCGAGTAATGCCGCAGTGATCATAGAAGAGACGGAAGTAGCGCATGCAGAAAACAGACCGATATATGGAATAGCTAGTGCTTGAGCTGTAAAATTTGAAGGGGTCATCTGATTAACCAAATCTCCAGTTAGGAAAAAGTCGATTTTCTCCGGCTGTTTCTTCGCTTTACTAAGTGCGATCAACACCGCGTCATACATTAACTGCTTATGACCGTCTTCGTTTGTTGGCAAATCACAACGCTCATCTTCGTATACTTTATCAAATAGTGGTGCAAACACACTTTTCTTTTTTTCCAATGGACCTGCTGTTACACCTGTTGCGTAAATACTTGGCTTGGACTGAAAGGTTAGCAATCCCCGTATCACCATGAGACCACACCAAACTTCACTAGGATGGTCTTGATTAATGCTACAACAAAGGCAGAAAAGACACCGAATAAAATAACTGAACCAGCTAATTTAAACATATTCCCGCCAACACCTAGCACATATCCTTCTGATTTATGTTCAATAGCAGCCGATACTACAGCATTACCGAATCCTGTAATCGGTACCGCTGCTCCGGCACCACCAAATTGAGAAATCTTTTTATATAATCCAAAACCCGTTAACAACATCGCAATGAAAATCATCGTAGCAACAGTTGGATTACTCGCTGTGCGTTCCGTAAAATCAAAATACGTAATATAGAAAAGTGCAATGAATTGTCCTACTAAACAAATCAAACCACCTGTTAAAAAAGCTTTCATTACATTTTTCAAAATAGGTGGTTTAGGTGATAACTCTTTCTCTATTTGGGCATACTTTTCTTGTTGCATCAGGTTTGCTCCTTTTCGATTGATTTGATTTTATCTATTTTCTTTCGATAATCTTTTTCATCTTTTTTACGGATCAACTTTTCCGTTTCGAGCAGAATTTTACTGTCTGCTGACACAGTGATTTTCAGATCAGGATATTCTTTCTCCAATTTTTTTTGAATATCCGTAGCAATCGTTTTCTTTTTAAACCGGGAAAACGTATTGACACGAATCCCTGCGAGCAATTCGTCTTCAAATAACAATACCTTTGCTAGTTTCACATGTTCATTTCTCATGATGACTTCCTCTAACGAATGCTCATCCTGTGAAGTTGTATTTTTAATGTACGTTCCTTTTTCACTGCAACCAGTAAGTAGACCAAGAATAATTAACAATATACTCAGCTTCTTCAAATGCAACGCCTCCCTTCTGTCTAGCATGTATCTTTTTTACCGGATTTATGCATATTGAGGAAAGCGCCCTGTCATGTCAATTACCCATGCATAAAGTATAGAGAACGACAAACAGGAGGTGGACAGTAGTGGGATGTGAAAAGAAAGACAGCAAACATGATGGCTGTCATAAGTCAAATTGTATTTGTGAAGTAGTGCGCTTTATCCAACGCGTTCAGAATACGTGTCCGGAAGTGGATTGTGTAGAGTGTGATACAGATTGTTTCATGGCGCCGCTTGGCAGTTTGGTCAGCCCGGTTAGAGGTCGCGTCAACACACGCGTGTTCAGTTTGCTAACGGGTAACGGGGATTATTTCAAGGCAGTATTCCGAGGTGGTAAACGTAAGCATTATCCTAAGATGACGGCAGAGCAGTCATTGACTAATCATAATTCAACACCTCATCAGCATACGAGCTGTGTTTCTGTATTTTTCCGAGTACAGACAGTGTTTGATTCTTGCTGTGCTACCATTCAAGTATTGCAACCTTTGTATAACGGAAAGCCGTTTGATATTACGACAGACGGAAAAATCTGTTATGAAAAGATTTGTAAAGTGAATGGTTTCGGACCAACGAATACGTGCTTAACGGTTGACTTGAGCTGTTTCTGCGGTATTCAGTGTATTGATGATGTATTTATCGATTTCTGCGACGAGGATTAATTGGTCGCTTGCAATGCTAAATGGCGGACCCTATATTAATAGGGTTCGTCCTTTTTTATTTAACAGAAGAATTTAAGGTATTGTGAAGGACGCCATTGATCGACGTTCTCGGCGGATGCGTTCCACTTACAATCAACTAATGTAGTTTTCTATTTTAGAATGCTGATGCATTATCTTCATGATAAATTGAAACAAAAAAACAAGGCGAACCCAATAGCAGGTTCGCCTTGTTAATAGTAAGAATTAAATAGTAAATGATTGCTGTTTCCAGAGGATATCTAAAATTTCTTCAATGCGGACGGACGTTATTTCTTTATTCGAGTTGATCCAGACGATTTCGTTTTCTAAGTCGTGGAACTTTCCTTTAACACTACCTTTTATAGTGATAATTTCTAATGGGGCGTATAATTCTTTGCGGAATGGGTGTTGCAAATATTCCAATCTTTGACGGATGAGATGGGTAGCCAATAGTTCTTGTTGAATCTCTGGTGACTCTTGTGATTCTTGTGCCGATAAGCTTTCAGGGACGGGTAAGACTTCAGGACGCTCCAGCTCTCTTGAGTGTTCCGGTTCAAAAACGGATGTGCTTTCTTCTTCTACAATGGGTGTATACCGATATTTTCTAATAACGGGGCTGGAGATGAACATTAACGGCTTTTCATGACGCATTTTCATCACTTCCTTTTAGTTAGCATATGTAATTTAAACGCCCAACGTGCCAAAATAAAAAAACAGTATTCCTAGTTCATAATGAACTAAGGAATACTGTTGCAAGGCCTAGATATATGACGACACTGATGACGTCGTTTAGTGTTGTAATAAATGGTCCTGAGGCAACAGCCGGGTCCACTTTGAGTTTATGCATAAATAATGGAATAAATGATCCTGAAATGGTTGCAACGAAAATGGAGACCAACATCGCAGCTCCTACTAGTAAAGCAATAACTAGTTCATGCTTCCAGATAAAGATTAATAAAACTACAAATATTGCACAAATCACACCTGTAATAATTCCAGTACCCGCTTCTCGCATCAGTAACTTCAACTTACTCTCATCTTCAATATCACGCGTTGCGATACCACGAACTGCAACAGCAAGTGACTGAGTTCCACTATTTCCGGCAGTTCCGGCGATCAGTGGGATAAATGCCGCTAATAGAGCAACTTGAGAAATCGTTTCCGTAAATAAATCAATTAAGTTTGCTGTTAACATTCCGAGAACTAATAAAATCAAAAGCCAAGGAATCCGTTTTTTCGCAGCAGAGAGTGGGTTTTTATCAAATGTATCCATCGTCGAGACACCGGCAAGTTTAGAATAGTCATCCGATGCTTCTTCATCGATTACGTCGATAATGTCATCGACTGTGATAATCCCTAGAATGTGTTGTTGGAAATCGACAACTGGAACAGCTAAGAAGTTATAGTCCTGAATCGTTCGGGCGACATCTTCTTGGTCGTCGGAAACTGAAACGCTGACGAGGCGATCACTCATGATGGAGCGAATTAATGTATCTTCATCGGCAATTATCAAATCGCGTAACGAAACGACTCCAGTTAAACGCTGGTAGTCATCCACAACAAAAATATAGTAAATCGTTTCAGCGCTTGGTGCTTCACTACGCAAAATGGTCATGGCGGAACGGACAGTGGAATTCTCAGAGACTGTAACGAATTCCGTCGTCATGATCGAACCAGCTGTATATTCTTCATAGTGTAGTAATGCTTTAATTTGAATCGCAGCTTCTTTATCCATCAACGTTAGATAGCTGACGACTTTCTTTTTATCTAGTTCTTTCAGGACATCTACCGCATTATCCACAAACATGTATGAAATCATCTCTGCGGCATATGTCGCGTCCATCTCCTCAAGGAACTCTTCGTATTCATCTTCTTCAATTTCACTTGTTTCAAATATTTCCGCAAGTTCTTTTGGTGATAGATAAAAATACATCAATTCCCGAAGCTCTGCACCAACTTCTTCATAAAAAGTCGCTCGATCGTATGGATGGAGTACTAGATATTCCTGTCTGAACGAATGAATATCTTCGTTGATCAGCAATTCTCGTAACTTCACTGCATCCAAAACGATTTCACTTTTCATTTGTTCTGGTTGAGTAGTCATGATTTCACACCTTCCCTTCTGCACATACGGTACGCTTACACGTACTAGTAAGTTCCTATAGACCGTACATATTTCTTCACATTAACAGAGTTGTTGCTGTTGAGAGAATCCGCACACTTGCTGACTTTGCCGTAAATAGTATTGCATATCTTCCGGCAAGGGACTAGTAAAATGCATTCTCTCTTTGGTGATTGGGTGAAGTAAACTGACGCCAGAGCAATGCAATGCTTGGCGTGGGAATACGTCTCGATTCGCATCGTATAAATCATCACCGACAAGTGGATGACCGAGCCATTGCATATGCACGCGAATTTGATGCGTACGGCCTGTGTGCAGCGTCAAGTCTACGACGGAAAAACAGTCTGCTGCATTACGGTAATGTGCTTTTACTGATACATCCGTTTTTGAATACTGACCATCTTGCCGTACAATTCTTTCAATGATACTTCCTTCTTTTCTACCAATCGGTTGTTCAATAGTCACGAATGGCGTAGAAATTATACCTTCGGCAAATGCAGTGTATTGTCGTTGAAACAAATCTTGTGCCATCTGTTTGCTCAGTAGATGATGGATATGACGGTTTTTCGCCACACAAATAATACCTGATGTATCTGTATCAAGGCGTGTCACCATATGAGCAGTCGAAAGTATACCTTCTCTTTCAAATTTTCCACAAACAAAATTCGCAAGCGTTCCAGAAGGATGATTGCGAGAAGGTATCGTACTCTGTCCAGCTGGTTTATCAAGCACCAGAAGGGTTTCATCTTCATACAAAATCGATAATGTACCCTCTTGCGGAGTTAATCCATCACTCACCTGTTCCGGAGGGAATACGACGGTCACTTGATCATTTGGCTGCAACTGATGACGCACGTTTTGAGACTGTCCATTCACCAAAATCTCTCCACCGCGATATTTAATAGCTGTTAACGTCGTTTTAGAAATTTCATGCAATGCTAAAAACTCACGAAGCAATCCACGTTCCTTCACAACGAATTGTAATTGAAACAGCCTATTATTTTTTCTTTTCATCATCTTCACGTTCATAAATTAAATCACTTGCTACAAATGACTCTTCTACACGTTTCCAGAATGGGAAAGGACGGAAGCGCGCAAAGCCCATTTTTTCATTGGATACTTTGTATTCGATGGATTTCACATCTTTATGAAGCAGTTGCAAATGATCGACTGTCACCATGAAATCAGGACCTTTTACAGGCGTCAATGTACAAATATGATGATCCGGTAAAATGAGTGGAGATCCTACTGTACGGAATACACGATTATTAATGGATGCCATTTCTGTCAATTGCATGGATGGCAATGAAGGATGGATAATCGCTCCACCAAGAGATTTACTGTAAGCAGTTGATCCGGACGGCGTCGACATGCAAAGTCCGTCTCCTCTAAAGCGTTCAAAGTGTTCTCCATTTAATTCAACATCCATCACCAACGTAACTTCAGGTGATTTTACCGTGGATTCATTCAACGCTAAATAGGATGCGCTTTTTTCAGAATGACGATAATTGATCGTTACTTCAATCAAAGGATACTCGATAACTTCATACTCTTGTCTAGCGATCAAGATCACTAATTTTTCTATTTCAGACGGTTTCCAGTCCGCATAAAATCCTAAGTGACCCGTATGAATCCCCACAAATGATGTCTTATCCAGGCGGTGTATGTATTTATGGAAAGCATGCAATAGCGTTCCATCCCCACCGATGGACAATACAATGTCCGGTTCTTCTTCATCGTATTTCAAACCGAAATCGCGTAAATACACTCGTGCTTCTTTCATTAACTTATTGGATATCTCGTCATTTCGCGACTGAATTGTGAATTTCATTACGTCACTTCCATTCTTTTTGTGAAATTCTTTTGCCATATATCAATTCACCTTTTCCAGCACTGGCTTGAATATCTCTTCGACAGCTGTACTGAATTCCTCACCATAGTTATCATTACCCTCTATATTAAAAATCAACGCCTGCAATTCGTCTGCAGCACCTGTTAATAGTATTTTCTCATCTTGCCAGACCAACACAGGTTCTGCTTGTTGTAATAGCATATCTACTAGTCCGCTCCAACTATCCTTAGGAAAATATGCATACCGATAGCCGGTCTCGTGATCAAAGATATAGACAAACGATTGACGATCTGTGTCTGTCAACATTTTTCCAGTTGGGGAACCTAACGGCCATTCTGCCTCAGGATTCAATATAAATTGAACTTCATTACCGTTCTTACTCGTTTCAATGATTTCATTTTTCATATCCAAGACATCCACTTCCTTAATTATAGACTTTACGTTTAGTCTACCATATGCCACACGTAGTTGCATTTCGTTACTGTGCATTGTGGTAAGAAAGTTGGTATAATAGATATAATAAATGAATCCATTTAATATCTTGAATAAACAGGAGGAAAAAGTATGAATCTCGACCCAATTAACACTCGGTTACTCCTTGAAATCAATACACTACAAACTCTTGGAGCGGTTCAATCCTTTAGTAGTAATCCGCCAACTAGCTCCAATGCATTCCAAATGATGCTTACACAATTGAAGGAAGGCACTAACATGAGCACTGAACTCGCAAAACCATCCGAGCAACTACTCAGCCAAGGAAGCACTATCATACCGTTTAGCATATCCACAAGCCCAGTTAAAAAATTTACCGCTACATCACCCGCCACCTCGTCACCTGGAACCAACAATCCATATGCAGACATCATCAAACAAGCTGCTGATCAATATCAACTACCAGAAAAACTAATTGCCGCAGTCATCAAACAAGAATCCAACTTCAAGAGCAATGCAAAAAGTCACGCAGGCGCAGCCGGACTCATGCAACTCATGCCAGGCACAGCTAAATACTTGGGCGTAACCAACCCGATGGACCCAAAACAGAACATCATGGGCGGAGCCAAATACTTGCGCAACATGCTCAACCAATTCGGCTCAAACGAAATGGCACTAGCAGCCTACAACGCAGGACCAGGGAACGTAAAAAAATACGGAGGCATTCCCCCCTTCAAAGAAACTCAGAACTACGTAAAAAAAGTCATGAACTACTACCAGCAAATGGTTTAATGTTGAAGCTGTCGTTTTATTACACAAGATGTTCCAACTACTTTTTAATTGTTGGTAAGCGCAAGGTGTCGTTTAACGCTGCCCTTCCTATTACTACTGGTCTTTAAACTCACTATTCTCAACAGTTTATACGATCTAATTAACCAAACTGCTATATAACAAGAAACAAAATAAGTTCTTTTATTTGTATAGAATTTCGTTCGTTGATAGAATACAGATACAGATGTACGAAGGGGTGTGAATTCAATGACTCGAAAACCTGTCATCCCTTTTGAGGAGATCGGCGAGAAAAAGTTACACGAATTGATTGAAACATTTTACGCAAAAGTGGCTGTTCACCCAGACCTCATTCCAATATTCCCTAATGATTTAACTGAAACCATTAGGAAGCAAAAACAATTTCAAACACAATATCTAGGTGGCCCGAACCTATTCACTGAAGAGCACGGACATCCAATGATGAAAGCTCGACATAACCCTTTCCCTATCACACCTACACGCGCAGAAGCATGGCTAGCATGCATGGCTGAAGCAATGGACGACGTAGGACTGGAGGGTCCACTTCGGGAAGTCTACTATAAACGCCTTGTCTTAACAGCCAACCATATGGTAAATAGGAACGAGGAGGAAGATCAGTGAACTATCTAACTGTTATTGATGATACGTTACACTACTCTGCTTCAGTAAAGCCCATTGAACTCTATGTATTTCTAGATCCTTATTGCAAGGACTGTTGGTCACTACAACCGTTGCTACGTAAAATGCAGGTCGAATACGATCACTATTTCACGTTACGCATCGCGTTGAGAACACCTATGACAAAACTGAATCCGCCTGCTTTAATTGATCCAAATGACGCCAAGTCTACGAAACGATCAAATCCTTGTTTCCCTAACATTGCAGTGAAAGCTGCAGAATTCCAAGGTAAGCGCGCAGGATTCCGTTACTTATCCTGTTTACTTGAGTATTCTTTTTTGAAGAAGCGTGACGTCGCATCGTATTCAGTACTCATTGAAATTGCGGCACGCATTAATTTAGACGTAGATGAATTTATCGCGGATTTTACTTCGGAAGAAACATCACGTGCGTTGCAAGTCGATATGTATTTAGGTAACGAAATGGAAGTAGATGAAGCTCCAACTTTCGTTTTCTTCAATAGCAACATTGAAGATGAAGGATTGAAAGTGAGTGGCCTCTATGACTATGCGATCTACGAACAGATTTTAGAAGAACTAATCGGAGGACAACTCCTACCCGACATACCCCCTTCTATTGATTCTTTATTCAATCGCTTTGACTTACTGACAACGAAGGAAATCGCAGAAATGTGCCACGTGACAGAAAAAGAAGCTGAACGTGAATTAAAGAAACGCTTACTGAAACAGGAAATCGAACGAATTCCTTTCCAAGATCGTACGTTATGGCGTAAAAAGCAACCTAATTGTTCACTAATCAAATAGCCCTTATACCAGTCGAAGCCCACCAATTTCTTGGGGGCTTCGGCTTTTTTATATGAAAACGTAAAGAAAAGAGCATCCGCTCCTGGGGGGGAGTGAATGCTCTCTTTCAAAGGGAATGGGAGAAATGTTCACGTTCAAACAAAAGGGGTGTATGTTTGGTATGTGATTTATTCCACATTTACACCATATCATAAATGACTTATGACTTCAACAAATTATAACAGCTTTCGTCTAAATGTCACAGTCTCCGCAGACGTCTGTCGAAACCTGTAAACTCACATTACCCTCTCTTTGCTAATAACTGTTCTAACTCATCCAATCGTGCTTCAAATACTCGGCAAGCCTCTTCAATTGGTTTTTCAGATGTCATATCGACACCCGCCTTTTTAAGTACTTCGATAGGATAATCGGATGATCCCGCCTTCAAGAAGTTCGAAATATAACGTTCTACTGCTGGCTCGCCCTCTTCTAGAATCTGTTTGCTAAGTGCTACAGCTGCACTATATCCTGTCGCATATTGATAAACATAATAGTTCATATAGAAGTGAGGAATACGTGCCCACTCTAAACCAATTTCCTCGTCACTAACAATCGCGTCACCATAATACTTTTTGTTTAACGCATAGTATTCTTCTGTTAATTTTTCAGCCGTCAACGGCACACCCTCTTGATCAAGCTTGTGAATCAAGTGCTCGTATTCCGCAAACATCGTCTGGCGGAACACCGTCGCACGGAATCCATCCAACCAATAGTTCAATAAGTAGATTCGCTGATCTTCATCTGTCGTCACTTTTAATAAGTGATCATTCAGCAACGCTTCATTAACTGTTGACGCAACTTCCGCGACAAATATAGAGTATCCACTATAAATGAATGGTTGATATTTACGGGAGTAATAGCTGTGTACACTATGTCCAAACTCATGAGCTAACGTAAATAAATTGCTTACATTGTCTTGCCAGTTCATTAAAATGTATGGGTTTGTTCCATAAGAACCTGAAGAATACGCACCTGAACGCTTCCCTTTATTTTCACGAACATCCACCCAGCGATTATCAAGACCTTCTTTTACAACAGCCCGATAGTCTTCACCCAGCGGATGGAAGCTCTCAAGCATAGTCTCTTTCGCTTCCTCGTATGTGTATTTCATCTCCGTATCTTCAACTAGTGGTGTGTAGATATCCCACATATGCAGCGTATCCACATTCAATACTTTTTTACGCAAGGCTACATAACGATGCAGTAAGCCTAGATTTTTATTGATGGTAGACAATAGATTTTCATATACTTGTTCTGGAATATGGTTATTCGATAATGCTGCCGCTCTTGCTGAACTATAATTTCTAATTCGTGCATTCACATTATGCCCTTTTACATTACCGCTTAACGTCGAAGCAAATGTATTTTTGAACTCTCCATATCTTGAATACATTTCTTTAAATGCCGCTTCGCGTACTTTCGGATCTTTACTCTCTAGGAATTGCGAATAACGACCATGTGTTAATTGAATGTCATTTCCCTTTTCGTCTTTGACCAAACCGAAAGTTAGATCCGCGTTGTTTAACATACTGAATGTTTCAGAGGACTTTCCTGTCACTTCAGACAACTGCGCGATTAATTGTTCCTGTTCTGAGGACAAAACGTGAGCGCGTTCTGCATTCAACTCTTCAAATTCCTGTTTATATAAACGCAAGCCTTCATGTGACTCAATCGTTTCATTCAACTGCTTTTCATCAATGGAAAGTAATTCTGGAGTGAAATAAGATAACGCTGTAGATATTTTCACAACTAGCGTTCTAATTCGGCCATCCATTGCCTGATAAAAACTATTCGTCGTATCTTGATCTGTTTTAAGATGCGCATACGTATACAATCTACGTAGTCGTTCCGCCAATTTATCACGATATGTTAGCGCTTCAAACAGTGGACGAGCGCCATTGCCAAGAGTGCCTTTATACTGTTCTGCTTCTTTAGCCATCTCTTCAATTTTGCTGTATTCTTTATCCCATTCTTCATCAGAAGAAAATATATCTTCCAAGCGCCATGTTTCCTCTTCAGATACTTCATCGCGCGTCAATACTTTGTTATCATTCGTCAATCCAATTCCTCCTTCTGCATTTACCGTTATTTGATTCTCTTGTATTTTCTCAATTCCTGGCATGCATTGCAAGAAATCGCCCTGAAAGTATTTCCAGTACAAAATCTCTGCCCATCAATTTATCCAGTCGATAGATATCTATGCGTTGCTCTCTCAAGAAATCCACATAGTTTTGACAAGCTTCTAATTGTCGGCTTGAATCCCCTTCAAATGTTTTGATAAATGAATGAAGAAAGGAACGATTTAGTTGGAAGGCTGTAGTTCTCGTTTGTCGGATGGCCGCAATAAGAAGCAATTGCCATTCACAGTCGGACTCTGTAAATGCCTCTTGTCCTATTGTTGGAACGCCAATCCATCCAGGAAGTTGAACGGGCTGCACACGCATTTCATAACATGCACGCAAAAAACGATGATGGATACCTCTTTGATTATACCCAATAACCGACCGAAGATACTTTCTGCGCGCAGATTGATATTGACGTGTCAGTTCTTCTATATCCTTTGTGGATGGAGTAGCAGGAATAGCGAAAGGAATGGTTTGATGTTTGATTCGCATGACGGAGTGACACATTGCAAATGCGGTACCGCGAAGATGAATGAAATGACTGAGGTAGTGAAATTGTTGCTTGGATGGATTGTATGTTAAAAAAACTGATAATGTCTCTTTAGCACTTGAATGAATGTGGCGGATAAAGTGTTGTTGGAATTGAGTGAATCGATGGGTAAGAACAAATGCTAGGGAATCTTGAACGGTTGGAGGTGTTAGGACGATCCATATAGGATTCATATTTACGCTATGGTAGCCTGCGTTTCGCTCGAGGATATGTGCAATGGGAATCGTACTGCATTGGAATTCGATTGGGATTTTGTCTTTCTGCCACGTTACGAGCAGATCAGGACGTTGTCGTATGTCTGGTAAATAAGGTTCTATTTCAGTTGGTAGCTGAAGATGTGAAAATAGTTCATAGAGTTGGATTTTGCCGAGCAGATGGGTTGGGGACTCCCCTTCTGAGAAACTGTCCCGGCAGGTGGTTTGCTTCAGGTGAGCAAAGTGTGGAATTATGATGTCGCCGACTTTCAGGAGTACTGGTTCTTTGCATTGAGGACAATGAAAGGATTCGTTTTTACGCCACTCCCGTAAGCTGGTCAAGGACAACTGCCGTGTTAGCACGACTTGCTTCCCGTCACTTGTAAGAGCTGTTAACAAGGCCTTCACACTCCTTCTCTTCTATACTACGAATTTTCTGATTAGTTGGCAAGGGGCAAGTTACATGTTTTTAACTGGGTTTGTTAATTGAGGGGGTCTGCGTTACCCTACTAAGGCACGCGGTTGGTAGAGAGACTTTGCGGCTGCGGGTCCTTTGGCACTTGTTGTTGGGACGTTGCTCGATTGGTTGTTGGGGACGTAAGTTAGTGAGTGTCTGCTTTCTCGATCCGCGCAGGCACGTGGGGGATTGCCTACAGCCAGGAGCCAGCTGGCAAAGTGCCGCCAGTTGGCTCCTGGCCACGGCCTACCCCGCAGTTGTGCCTGCGCTGCTGAGTGGTAGTAATTTTGGTTGTGGTTCTAAGTAGACTAGTAAAATGATAAAATGCGTACCTTACCCAACCTATAAACTTGGTTGGCGGAAAGACTATGCGGCTGCGGGTCTTTGGCACTTGTTGTTGGGGTCGTTGCTCGATTGTTTATTGGGGACGGAAGTTAGTGAGTGTCTGCTTTCTGGACCCGCGCAGGCACGTGGGGGATTGCCTACAGCCAAGAGCCAGCTGGCAAAGTTCCGCCAACTGTCTCTTGGCCACGGCCTACCCCGCAGTTGTGCCTGCGCTACTAAGTGGTAGTAATTTTGGTTGTGGTTCTAAGAATGATAAATTGCGTACCTTACCGAACCTACAAACGCGGTTGACGGAAAGACTAGGCGACTGCGAGTCTTTGTCACTTTTGTTGAGGTCGTTGCTCGATTGGTTATTGGGGACGGAAATTAGTGAATGTCTGCTTTCTGGACCCGCGCAGGCACGTGGGGGATTGCCTACAGCCAGGAGCCAGCTGGCGGTGGTGCTGCCAGTTGTCTCCCGGCCACGGCCTACCCCGCAGTTGTGCCTGCGCTACTAAGTGGTAGTTATTCTGGTTGTGGTTCTAAGAATGATTAATTGCGTATCTTACCCAACCTCAAATGCGGTTGGCGGAATGACTATGCGGATACGAGTCTTTGTCACTTTACGTCGGGGCGTCTCTCGACCGGCTGTCGGGCATTGAAGTTAGTGAGGGTCAGCTTTCTGGACCCGCACAGGCACGCGGGGGATTGCCTACAGCCAGGAGCCAGCTGGCGGTGGTGCTGCCAGTTGTCTCCTGGCCACAGCCTACCCCGCAGTTGTGCCTGCGCTACTGAGTGGAATTTATTTTGGTTGTGGTTCTAAGAGCAGGAAAATTTGCGACTTGGTAAACTGATTTTGTGCTATTTGAAAAAGAAATATACGAACTGCCCTACACCCAATCGAACGAAGGCGACTGCTGTGGTAGGCGCAGCGAGGAGACAAAGACAGGCGTACTTCCTGTCTCTGGCTCCTCGCGAAAGCCATCCACCAGCGCCGTAGTGGGGACAATGGACTCGCCACTTTCATAGACAGCTAAACCACAAACTACTGATTAAACAGGAAGTGAATAAGCACGTGCAAGAACCACAACTCAGTGCCGCTTATTACGTACTTTAAACAGAAACGTAATCCGGCAAGCACTTAATCACTTCGATGCACACCACATGTTCTAGTGCCAGCCAAAAGTACTTGTTCTAGCCTAAAAAGCACGTCGAGTTGCCCCACATACTACCAAACAAAAAGACTATTTATGGGTGGCAAAACAAAAAAAGGCTACCAAGTTACTGGTAGCCTTTTAGAGTATTATGAGAAATATTTATTTACTTGTTCAAATACGTCAGATCCCATGACTTCCTTGCCATACTCATCTATACGATGAATAGACATCTTAGACACTGCACCGTATTCTGTTACCATGCTGGCAATGTCCTTCGCACGTTTCTTCTCAATAAGAGAATAGTCGAAGCGTAAGTTGAGATAATAACGATCCTCGAATGCATATAGTTGCGAATCAAATTCGTCTTCGAGTGAAATCATCTTGCTAGCCAATGGTATGATTTGGTCAAACTCATTGAAAACAAATAATCTATCTTTAACTTGCAACTCTTCTTCACTTTCCTCTTCAGAGTCAGTAATCGCATCGAAAATTGGATCGAATAATTCTTCTGGATCTTCAATTCCAAATGGAAACTGTGAAGATTCTGCGTTCTTTGGAAGATGTGCACGCGTTACAATCACTTCAATGCCTTCATTCATAGCGTTAACTTGAATCCAAAGCGGTCCTTCAACTTCGAATTCCGTGTCATCACCAAGTTCATCCATCATATCCCAAAAAAGCTCTTCGCTTTTATCGCGATTATACCAGACGTCTTCTTTACTAAAACCACGGGCTTCAATATCTCCATAGGATAAATTAAACTTTACCGTGTTTTCATTAATGCGCTCTATTTCCATCCCTTATCTCTCCCTTCTGTAGAACAGGCCCTCCCCTGTCATATACTAATACACACTTGCAATGCTTATTACTACTATATGTCGACTCCGACGTTTTCGTAAGGGTTAATTGTATTTCATTTTACTAATGTTTGCATTGAAGTGGCTCATCTAGAGGAATACAAGGGAATATCAATTCAAAAAAGCTGATAGGCACAATTGTATCCCGTGTCATCCCTATCAGCTTTTGTTATTAAGATTAGTTTACCATACGCCGCGCTTCGAGCAGCTGATAGGCTCTAACTTTTCTCGGTAGGAAACGACGAATCTCATCTTCATTGTACCCTACTTGGAGTCTTTTTTCATCTAGAATGATTGGTCTTCTCAAAAGACCAGGATGTTCTTGGATCAACTCATATAATCTTTGAAGTGGAAGACTTTCCACATCAACATTTAATTTTTGGAATATCTTGGATCGTGTTGAAATAATTTCGTCAGTACCATCTTCCGTCATGCGAAGAATTTGTTTGATCTCTTGAATATTCAATGGTTCAGAGAAAATGTTACGCTCTGTATAAGGAATCTCATGTTCCTCCAACCATGCTTTTGCTTTTCTACAAGATGTACAACTAGGCGATGTATAAAGTGTGACACCCATTTATTGACACGTCCTTTCCTACGGCTTACGCTCATTAGATTTAATATATTTGCAATTCGTGTGGTTCACTTTAGAATTATTATAATTAATCTCTATACTGTTCATTATACACATAATCATTCTCAATTAATATAGTTTTTCGAAAAAACTTTTTCGAAATTCACAATTTCTTATTTTTCAACATTACAGTAGAGAATCATGCTGTATTCTGCGATAAATGAACATCTTCTACTTTAATACCCAAGGCATAAATGTTTTAAACATTTCATTTGTAAATAAATGCATTCTCATTTAGAAAATACTTCTGCTAATTATTCCCTCTCTGTATAGTACGTACAGGTGTACTAAAAGGTTTCATGTTGTGCAAATCTTTTTTCTTTTTATTAAATCAAAGTTGCATTTTTTAAAAGGTATCGATATAATCTTAAGCAATATAGTGAATGGCATTGAAGGAAAGAGTATTTTTGTTGCGGTTTTTGTAGAGAGCTTGTATAAGGTGAAAACAAGTAAAACTGCACAAAATGAATGGGCTCCTGAGCTTGATGGATGAAAACAGTACTCCATCACGTCTTCCCACGTTATGGGAATTGAGCGGCTATTAGTAGCAATTCGGGTGGTACCACGGTTACCTTTCATCAATCGTCCCTATTTACAGGGGATGACTGATGTTTTTTTATGCCATTTTTCACGTACGATACAGACTGTTTCGTTCCAGTCTACATTTTAAAGGAGGAAATATTATCATGAAAACCATCTTTTCAGGTGTACAACCAACAGGTGTCATCACATTAGGGAACTATATTGGCGCATTCCGTCAATTCGTTGAGCTACAAAACGACGAGGACTGTATTTTCTGTATCGTAGATCAGCACGCAATCACAGTACAGCAAAATCCAGATGACCTAAAACAAGCGATTCGTTCACTAGCTGCTACGTATATCGCAAGTGGTATTGATCCAGATAAATCCACATTGTTCATCCAATCAGAAGTTCCGGCGCACGCTCAAGCTGGATGGCTCATGCAATGCATTTCGTACATTGGTGAACTCGAGCGTATGACGCAGTTTAAAGACAAATCAGATGGAGCAGAAGGTGTATCTGCCGCACTTCTTACCTACCCTCCATTAATGGCTGCGGACATTTTATTGTATAACACGGATATCGTGCCAGTCGGGGAAGACCAGAAGCAACATCTAGAGCTAACTAGAGATTTAGCAGAGCGCTTCAATAGCCGATACGGAAAAGTATTGACCATTCCGGCCGTTCGTATTCCTAAAAATGGCGCTCGTATAAAATCTTTACAAGATCCATTGAAGAAAATGAGTAAATCTGATCCAAATAAAAAAGCGACCATTACGATTTTGGACACACCAAAAGAAATTGAAAAGAAAATCAAAAGTGCGGTAACGGACTCTGAAGGTATCGTGAAATTCGATGTAGAAAACAAACCAGGTGTCTCCAATTTATTGATTATCGAATCTTCACTGAGTGGTGTAACCATTGAAGAATTGGAAGCAAAATACGAAGGCCAAGGCTACGGAGCATTTAAAGCCGGTGTCGCTGATGCGATCAACCAACACTTAGCTGGAATCCAAGAACGCTATCATGAACTAATCAACTCTCCTGAACTCGATGCAATCCTCGATCAAGGAGCCGAAAAAGCAAACACCATCGCTTCCGCCACCCTCAAAAAGATGGAGGCCGCGATGGGCTTGGGACGTAGACGGTAAGTAGTAATAAAATAACCGCCACTACTAACATCATAAAATCCGTCGACTGCAAAATAAAAATCAATATCTGTTGATAATTATAACCAAGCGCAGAATAATTCAAGTAAAACAACAAATTGGCCAACGTCACCACAATCACACAATAACTACAAACAAATATAAAAAATCGCGTCACAGACATCTCGTCCTTTACCCTTTTCCTTCATCCTATGTTCAGACCAGGTGTAATTAGACGAGTCTTAAAAGTCATAACCAAAAAAGACTGAAAACATCTCCAGAAACATTATAAGGAGCTTGTCTTCAGTCTTTTGGTTTTGGTTTTGGTTTTGGTTTTGGTTTTGGTTTTGGTTTTTCACTTTAATATTTAATGCATGAATGTTCTACCGATAGAACAATACGTCAGTTTACCGTAAGTGGAAGGCGGCGACTCCCTCTTGAAAAGGTGATGATGACAAGGCTTGTCGCATTATTCTATTGACCCAAAAAGAATTTATATGACTAGTAAAGAGAATCGTCTACCTGAAAGTACATACTTTTGTAGATACTGTAAGTAAA